>JAGNPP010000017.1 GCA_017989575.1 Chryseobacterium sp. | reverse complement strand
GCGTATTTTGGATGGGCGTGAAAACGACGGGAATTTTCTGTCGGCCAACTTGTACGGCGAGAAAACCAAAACCTGAGAATGTTGAGTTTTTTAATAATACAAAAGATGCTATCTCAAAAGGTTATCGCCCGTGCAAAATCTGCAAACCTTTGGAAAACCCCGATGAAACGCCCATCGAAATTCAAAAGTTGATGAATGAATTATCCGAAAATCCGGAACTTAAATTCAAAGATGTTGATTTGATTGATAGGAATCTGCAACCAGCCACGGTGAAACGTTGGTTTCTAAAACACCACGGAATGACTTTCCACGTGTTTCAAAGAACATTCAAAATCAATTCTGCCTTCAAGAAACTTCAGCAAGGTGAAAATGTCTTGGATGTTGCTCTGGAAAATGGTTACGAAAGTTTGAGTGGTTTTAATGAAAGTTTTAAATCCATCATCGTTACTTCGCCAAAGCATTCTAAATTTGAAAAAATAGTTGACCTCAAAAGAATCGAAACACCACTCGGAACAATGATTGCGTGCGCCAATGAAAATGGAATTTGTATGCTGGAATTCTCCGACAGAAAATCACTTTCGAAAGAATTAGAAGATATTTCAAAATATTTCCAAGCCAATATTATCCAGGGCGAAAATCCGCATTTCAAAACTTTGGAAACAGAATTGACCGAATATTTCGAAGGAAAAAGATTGGATTTTACAGTTCCGCTTGCTCCAGTTGGAACAGATTTTCAGAAGAATGTTTGGCAAATTCTCAGAACGATTCCGTACGGAACGACGAGAAGTTATCAGCAACAAGCCGACATTCTTGGCAATCCAAAAGCTGTGAGAGCCGTTGCGAATGCGAATGGACTTAATAAAATTTCCATTATCATTCCTTGTCACAGAGTCATTGGAACTAATGGAACTTTAACAGGTTACGGCGGTGGAATCTGGCGGAAGCAGAAACTTTTGGAATTGGAAAAAGCAATTCTTTTTTAATTCAAAGTTCAAAATTTATAATTCAACGTTATTAATTTTGAACTATCAACTATCAACTATCAACTATCAACTATCAACCATCAACCAAATGAATTCACAAGATTTAAAAAACATAGCCAAGCTTTGGTTCAAAGCCTTTAATGAACAGAATTTGGAAGATTTGCTCAGTCTTTATGATGAATCAGCTCAGCATTTCAGTCCAAAACTTAAAATCCGAGAACCAGAAACCAATGGCTTAATCGAAGGAAAAAATGCACTCAGAAATTGGTGGAAGGATTGCTTCGAAAGATTGCCAACCTTGCGCTATGAAGTGAATAAACTGACAGCCGATTCTGAACAAGTTTTTATGGAATATACCCGAAAAGTGGATGGAGAGAGTGATATGGAAATTGGGGAAGTGTTGGAAATCAGAGACGGAAAAATTGTTTTTTCCAGAGTTTATCACGGTTGATATTTAAAAGAACCAAGAACTAAGAATCAAGAGCCAAGAATAAAAAGGCTTCCCTTCGTCAAGCTCAGGATAAACTTCGCCTCAGTCTGACAACTATCAACCAACAACGATTTTCATTAGTCTATCATCAATCAATCTATTATCTCTTAGTCTATTAAATTATGAATATCCAGCCAATTTTAGAAAACGAAAACGTCAAACTTGTTCCCTTAACTCAAACTGATTTTGAAGAATTATTTGTAGTCTCATCTGACCCTTTGGTTTGGGAACAACATCCGAACAAAGACCGTTACAAAAGGGAAGTCTTCGAGAATTTCTTCCAGGGTGCGATGGAAAGTGAAGGTGCTTTCAAAATCATTGATAAAGAATCCAATGAGATTGCCGGAAGCACAAGATTTTATGATTACAGTCCGGAAGATAATTCCATCTTTATTGGTTATACTTTTTACGGAACCAAATTCTGGGGCTCAAAACTGAATCCTCAAGTCAAAAAACTAATGCTGGATTATATTTTTCAATTCGTAGATAAGGTCAATTTCCACGTTGGGAAAGACAATATCCGCTCGCAAAAAGCAATGGAAAAACTTGGAGCCAAAAAAGTGGACGAGGTCAATGTTGCTTACGCCTACGAACCAGAAAGGTTGAATGTAGTATTTGAAATCAAAAAAGAAAATTATTAGAAGTTAGAGGCTGTTTAAAATTTCATCAAAATTATTTCCCCAACCCTAAAGGGAGTAATTTCGATGAAATTTCTAATTGATTTTTGCTCCCTTTAGGGTTGGGGTAAACAAAAATCAATTAGAAAAAAATATTAGATTTCTACACAGAATCTTTTCGTTCAAAATTTTTCACAAAACCAATTCATCAAACAACCTCTCAAAAGTCCTTTCCAAATCCAAACTCGCTCCAGGATGCGGACGAGAAGTCTGAATGATAGAACTCTTCACAGCTGTCAGCCAGCGAAAACGTTCAGGGATTTCCAGTTGCGCAATAGAGCCAGCCGACTTTTCACCGTTCGCAATATTGACAAAAGATTCCAAATGTTTCTTAACATCATCAAAATCGATTTTTGAATGAATCACCCGAAATTTCTCCTCACAAAGATGAATTTTAACTTGAATATATTTCTCCCTTTTTGAGAACAAAATCAAACCAACGTTGAAAAATTCCTCGCGCTCAGGCTTTGGGACCAAGCGGATTACCGCGTACTCATATAACTTTTGCTCTTGCATTTTTGGCTTCATTTAAAAAGTTATCAGAATTGTCGCGTCTCAAAGTCAGAAATTGAAAGTAAACATCCTTTATTTCAGTTGGAGAAAGGTCTGTGTCATTCCATTGCAACCAATCTTCGGGAATCAGCTCTACGATTTCTCTCAGAATTTCGTCCGTCAATATCGCTTTGAATTTTTCATTAGCAGAATCCAATTCAGAAGCCTGAGGCAACAGAACGTGGTCTTTGATCATCACAAATGGACTCACGGCGTTCTTCTCCCAATTGTCCCAGGAATGGTGGAAATATAAGGCAGCACCGTTGTCAATTAGCCACAATTCCTTGTGCCACATCAGCATATTCGTATTTTTGAAAGTGCGGTCAATATTGGTAAGGAAAGCATCCAGCCAGACAATTTCGGAAGATAATTTCGCATCGATTTTCACCGCTCCAGGATCGTAAGTAATCGCTCCGGAAAGGTAATGCAAAGCGAGATTCAGTCCGCAACTGTTTTTTAGTAAATCCTGAATTTCCTCATCAGCCTCACTTCTTCCAAAATCAACCGAAAGATTTGCAAACACCAATTCCGGAATTCGGAATCCCAAAACCTGCGAGATCTTGCCGCCAATCAATTCTGAGATCAAAGCTTTCACGCCGTGTCCCGCACCTCGGAATTTCAACACATATTTGAAATCGTCGTCTGCTTCCGCCAACGCTGGCAGAGAACCGCCTTCCCGCAATGGCAGGATGTAGCGCGTGACCGTAACTGTTCTTAAGGATAAGTCCAATTTGTAATTTTTTGTAAAAATAGGGATTTATAGAAATTAATAATTGATAAAAATAATCTTTTATTAATGTTTCTGATGATGAAAAACGATTTGAATTGTTATTGAAAAGTGTGTGTTTGCCTATGTTTGTTTTGTAAGTTTCTGATAATCAGTGTTGTTTATTTGTGAAATCATTTGTCCACCTTTTGTCCACCCCTGAAATTCTATTTCAACTATTTGATGTATTTAAATTTACATTATTGAAACATAGATCATTCTTAATATTCATTGTCAATAACCAATTAAAATAAATCTTATGAAAAAACTTAACTTTTTAGTCACGATCTTCTGCTTGATGATAGGCGGGATGTCAATTGCACAAACAAGTACAGAACAATTTGAAACAGAAAGTAACGGATTTTCCAGTTTTACAGATAACGGAGTGATATTCAATATTAGTTCGCATGTGGGTACATTTGATGTTCAGGCTAATTTTCCAGGAACAGGCTGGAATGGAGCCGCTAATGACAACAGGTACATTGATAATTCTAATAGTACAGAAAGTCCCGCTTCCTTTAGTATTAAGACGGCTTCCAATTTATTTAAAGTTAATAAGTTTTGGATGTATCTCTCAGCACTCAATTTAGATTTGACAATCTCTGGAACACTTAATATCACAGGCAAATTGTCAGGAGTGACAAAATTTGACCAAACAAAGTCGACTGGTTTTACAACTTCAATGACTCCTACAAATGGTTATACTTTGATAGATTTGACAAATTTGAATGGTCAAAATTTTTCTAATATTATTATCGATGAATTGCAGATCACTCTGGGAGGACTTTATCGATATGCACGTTTAGATGCCTTTACCTGGGTCAAAGATACGGGTATTATAAATGCCTTGACAGTAAGCTCTGGTAGTCAAACCAATGTAAGCTGTTTCGGCAGTTCTAATGGTTCTGCAACGGTAAATGTTTCTGGAGGGACTGCACCATACAATTATAGCTGGTCATCTAGCTCAAGCATTACTGCTACGGCTACAGGACTAGCAGCAGGAACACATACAGTGACAGTCACAGATGCTGTCAATGTCTCAAAAATTCAAAGTTTCAGTATTACACAACCGGCAGCGATTAATGTAGCTACAACTGGTAACACTACTTGTGCTGGAAATTCAGCTAACCTGATAGCAACTGGTGCAGATCAATATTTTTGGTATAAACAAATTGGAGATATTAATCCAAATTATGTAGGTAGTGATTTTACAACGCCAGCGATACTTGCAAATACAACTTATTATGTAGAGGGCGCTAAGCTCTCTCCACAAAAAACTTTGGAAACAACTTTCCTTGCAGGTAATAATCATAGAGGTAATATGATAAATGTGACAGCACAAAAAGATTTGGTGATTTCTTCGTTTGATGTTTCTCCAATGGGCAATACAACAATCGAAGTGTATTATAAAGAAGGTACTTATACTGGTTTTGAATCAACTCCTTCTGCGTGGACATTATTGGGTAGCGCGCCAGTAATTTATACAGGTAATCCAGTTAAAGCTACTGTAGGTAATCTTAGAATTCCTGCTGGGAAGACTTATGCATTGTACATAACTTCATCGCTTGTGAATGTTGCTCTTAATTATACAAATCTTAACAGTAATCAAACTTATCAAGACGACAATATGACAATTGAAGCTGGAATTGGTTTAGAATATCCGTTTACCGATGGAACAGGAGCTTTATACAATCCAAGAGCTTGGAATGGTAGAATAAACTATGAATTATTAGAATGTATCGGAGGACGACAGCCAGTTGATGTTAATGTCAATACCGTTGCCGCTCCATCGGGAAATGCGACACAAAGCTTTAATGCAGGCGATAATCTAGGTTTATTGACCGTGAATGGGCAAGGTATTAAATGGTATGCAACTGCAACGGATGCATCGTCTCATATCAATGAATTGCCAAGCACAACAATTATTATTAATAACACCACATATTACGCCACTCAAACAGTTGTGGATTGTGAGTCAATAGCTTCATTAGCAGTGAAAGCTTATAACGAAACATTGTCTGTCAGTGATTTACAGAAAAAATCGACAGTTACACTATATCCAAATCCGGTAAAACAAATTTTGAATTTGACTTCAGAGTCTAAAATTAACAAAATCATTATTTCAGATTTTAGCGGAAGAAAAGTATTAGAAAAATCTCTGAATGGCGAGAATAGGATAGATGTACAATCTTTGACAGCAGGAACTTATCTGATTCAGATTTTTACAGAAAACGATGTGGAGACCACTAAATTTATTAAGGATTAATAGAATTATAATCAATAAAATCTAAGGCTAACAGTAAGCTTGCTATATCCCAATAGCAGGCTTACTTTTTTGTAAATCAATTTTAAGGAAAATAAAAATCAGTTTTTAGATATTAAAACTTGAATGATAGACAGGATTATTGAATATTAGGAAATGAATCATTATTTTTATTAAAAATAATGATTATTGCAGACAAAAACGGTTAGTTAATCATTCTGAAATAAAATTCTAAATTGAAAGATGTCCTTAATGAATTTTGAGTGGTTTAGTTTGGGATATTGTATTCTGTGTAGCCTTGAACTTGTGTTTTCAGTATTTCGCTTATAAATCTTGGATTTTGTCCTGAAAAAAAACGAAAATCTCTTATGAGGTGCATTTGATCAAAGTATCCAGAGGTATGCGCAATTTCTGTCCAACTCATATTGGCGTTGTTTTCTTTAAGATTATAGGCATTTGCAAAACGTCTCAATTTAGCATAAAATCTGGGTGACATTCCTATTTTGTCTTTAAATCGTCTTTCTAATTGTCGGTTACTAATGTTTGCCATACTGGCTAATTCCGAGATGTTTTTCCCTTCTGGTAAATTATTGAGTAGGAGATCGGTGCTTTCGTGAAATTTATTTACTTTTTTCAGATGATTTATAAAAAAAAGATCAAGCTCATTTTTTATTTGTTGAGGACAATGTGTTTCTGTTAGCTTTTCAGTAAGTTCATTTACCTTGTTGCCAAATATAATATCGGCATCAATATTACAATCCATTATGGTATGAATGGGGCAACCGTCCAAAAGATAATATTGCCCGGTATTCTGCAGTTCTATAGCAACAAACCGATGTTTTTGTCCAAAATCAACTTTTACAGGTTTGCTTAACGGTCCTACTACGACCATCCCTTTTTTATCTTCAGTTTTTCCTTCGGCGAAAGTCACTTTTATGGAACTACCGATATAGAGCATGATAAACTTTTTGTGTGTAGGCAGGCAAAAGTGGAAAGGATCTATATCGCCACCTGATAAATCAATTTCCCTATGTAAATATGCACGGATATAGGGAGTTAGTTCCTGATGTGGTAGTAGTACATCCATAATTTCAGTTGAGATAAGTTAAGCTAATATACCAAATTTCGACTTCTTAAAATTATTTCTTAATTAAATGTGTCGCATTTGTACTATTTACTTATAATTCTCTGTGTTTATTTTAGAAGATTAATTTGAATAGGTTTTTTATGTTTAAAATAAAATGAAATTGATTCTTTAATGAAAATCATTTTTAAATAATAACAAACCTGTACCTAATTCTAAAATGATGGAAAAAAATATACTTTATCCCAAAATCAAATTTTTAAAAAGTAATAACCAGAAGATTGCAACATTCTTGCTTCTGTTTTTCGGTTTGTTTTTCGCAAAATCGCAAGTTACTTTGACCACAACTGCAAGTGCGCAGATATATTATTATTCCAATGTAAGGAATGCCTTTGATGGAATAAATGCTGGTACACATAATGGGAATGTAACCATTATGATTACGGGTAATACAAATGAAGGCACGGTAGCTGCAACTATCAATAGAAGTGGGACTGGTTCTGCAAATTATACTTCGGTTCTCATAAAACCTGCATCTGGTGTAAAGCCTACCATCAGTGGAAGTGTTGATAATAATGCTCTTATAAGATTGTATGGTTCTAATAATGTAACCATAGATGGCTCTAATAATGGAACAGACAGTAGAGATCTTACGATAACCAATACGAGTACTACTTCGCCCAGAGTAATCAATGTAGGATCTATTGCTAGTTACTTTATAAACAATGTGACGATAAAAAACAGCATTATCATCAATGGGGCTAATACTGCTCAAGCATTAGTTTTTGGTGGAGATACTATTGCATCTGATGGTTATTTTGTGGGTATAACCGTCCAAAACAACGATATAAGAAAAGCAAGTATTGGAGTTTCTGTCCATTCTGTTGTTGGGACAGGCATGAAAAATATGAACATTACCAGAAACCTTTTTAACAGTAGTGGGGCAGATGCGATACGTACCATAGGTATTTATGTGAAAGGAATGCGGGGACTCACAATTTCGGAAAATGTTTTTGGGAATTTCAATAGTTCAAGTAGTGAAGAGGATTGTGCTATACATCTAGCTACAGGTACTGATTTTGCCACTATTTCTAAAAACACTATTTCCAATATGTCATCAAGTAGTTTTTCTCTAATTGGCATAGGATTAAATACAGGCTTAGCAAACAGTAATATTAATATAGATCATAATACCATCAATAATTTATCAAGTTCAGGATTTTCTCCTATTTTTGGCATATATACTAGTGGTCCAATAACTTCAGGAGTTACTATTAGAAATAATAAAATCAGTAACATTAGGAATACAAATACTGGTGGATATGGTGCTGTTGGTATCTTTTTAAGTCAGGGCAATTCATCTAACACTAAAGTTTTTAATAATTTTATATGGGATATTGCTGGCTTTGGTAGTAATTCTTATTTTTATGATAGAGGAGGGTTTGGGATTGTGGTAAATTCTGGTAGAGGTTATGATATTGATCACAATACGATATCTTTAAATACGAATCAAACAAATGCAAATTCAAAATCAGCCTGTTTACTGATAACAAATTCGGTAAATTCTAATGCTGCTATTAACCTCCGAAACAATATTTTTGCCAATTTCCAAACTGTGGGTACTTCCGATAGCAAATTAGCAATCGCAAGTTTAGCAACTACTGGGAGCGCAGTTTACGGAACCATAAATGGAAATAATTACTTCACCACCAGCGGAAATCTTAGCGTAAAAGGTTCGGATCCTGTAACAACCAATTTAACAGCTTTACGCACAAGTCTCGGTCAAAATCTCAATTCCGTAAGTGTAAATCCAAATTTTGTAAGTCCTACAGATTTGCACCTTTCAACGGTAGTGCTTGGGTTAAAGACCACATTAATTCCGAGCATAAACCAAGATATTGATGACGATGTTAGACGTGTGACTTTTATGGGTGCAGATGAATACCAACTTATAGAAACTCCGGGAGCTGGTAATATTTTGTATGTTGATAAAAATGTAGTTGGAGGCAATGGTAGTGGCGATTCTTGGGCAAATGCCATAACAGAACTTGCCGATGCACTGAAATGGGCAAGATTGCAGGCGGGATTTTCGATTGCCAATCCTTTAAAAATCTACGTCGCCAAAGGAACATATAAACCTTTGTATAGTGCAACCGAAAGTAATTATAATAATAATGGCGGCCGGAGCAATGCCTTTGTTATGATCAACAATGTACAGTTATATGGTGGCTTTAATCCTGTAAATGGTATCGATGATCTGAATGATACAAGAATATTTGGAAATGATGGAAGTATTTTAAGTGGAGATATTGGAACGACAACTGAAAATACAGACAACACTTATCACGTAGTAATTTCTTCGGGAGATGTGGGTGTTGCACGATTAGATGGTTTTACAGTTACAGATGGTTATGCTAATGGTGTGGGTTCAGTAATTGTTGGATCAAATTTTATTGATCATTTTGCAGGTGCAGGAATTTACAATTACCGTTCAAATCCAGTAATAAAGAATGTAATAATTACTAAAAATACAATATATTTTACTTCTGGTAGTAGTGCCTATGGTGGAGGAATGTTTAATGGTGACGCTAATCCTGTTTTAATCAATGTTTTGGTTAGCCACAATACAACCTCATCTAGTCTTGGTGGCTATGGTGGTGGGATTTATAATCGTAATTCAAATCCTACTTTAACCAATGTAACGATAGTGTCAAATATAGTAAAAGGACCTATCTCATCAGGCTCTATCGGTGGAGGGATGAGAAATAGTAATTCTTCTCCAAAAATTTATAATAGTATTTTTTGGGGGAATATAAAATTGAATAATACCACAACTGCAGGAGCAGATATCGAAAATGGAGGAGCTGTATCACTTACCCTCAAAAACAGCATTACCCAAGGTTACACTACAGGCGTTGCTACGGATAATAATTTGGTAAATGTAGACCCACTTTTCACCAATGCCACCACAGGAGATTTTTCGCTTCAAAACATAAGTCCCGCTATTAACAAGGGAGACAATACGCTCTATACAAATGCTGGTGGGAATCTTACCGCGGACAAAGATTTGGTAGGCAATCCAAGAGTATCGGACGTTGTTGTGGATATGGGGGCTTATGAATATCAGGTGGAGGATTTAGTGCCGGGTACAGATAATATTCTCTATGTAGATATCGCAAATACCACAGGCAACGGTTCCGGAGATTCTTGGGCAAATGCCGTAAAAGAACTTTCAGATGCACTGAAATGGGCAAGACAAAAAGAGTTTACAACTGCTAACCCGCTAAAAATTTATGTCGCCAGAGGAATCTACAAACCATTGTATGGTGCAACAGACGGAATGTTTTCTGCCAACGGAAATCGGGATAATGCTTTTGTATTATTAAAGAATGTAAAAATGTATGGCGGTTTTGATCCAGCGAACAGCATTACAGATCTTACCCACACAAGAATAATTCCAAATGAAGAAACCGCGGCACCCAATGGTACAATCTTGAGTGGAGATTTAGATAATTCCAACTCTCTCACTAATCTTGATGCGTACCATGTGGTAATTGCTTCGGATATTAACACTCCTATTACAGGAACTGTTTTAAGTGGTTTTACCATTACAGGTGCTTATGCAAATGGCGTTGGAAATATTCCCGTGAATGTATATTCTATAGTGAGAAATGGAGGTGCCGGATTTTCCATTACTAATTCTCAATTAACAATAGAGAATGTCCGAATTCAGGGTAATAAGTGTCATTCAGATACTTCTCATTCAAATATTTATGGTGCTGGTTTGTCTGCAACATATTCAACTTTGGATTTTAGAAATATAAATTTTTCAGGTAACGATATTGTATCGGTTTCAGTTTCTTCAGCGAATACCAAAGGTGGAGCAATGTCTATTTTTTCTTCTGATATTACCATGAAGAACGTTAGCTTTATTAATAATGCGGTATCTAATAATTCTATGTATGATACCTCTTCAAGCGGCGGTGCTATTCATTTCGAATCTTACGGTTCTGCTTATAAACTAAACATTATCAATGGTAAATTTTTCAACAATTTGGCGCTATCTTACAGGGCTGGAAATATCACTTCTGGAGGGGCGATTTATTATAATTCTCCAGACTCATTATTGTCATTGATTAATGTTTCTATGAGTGGCAATTTCGCCAATGGTGCTGGTAGCCAAACTTTTGGCGGAGGTCTACGTGCCGAAGATACAGGAAGGGTAAATATTAGCAATAGTATTCTTTGGGGAAATACCAAAAGAATTGGTTTCAACACTCCCGTGATGAGTAATCTGGAAAATGGCGGTGCTACAAACAAAACGATAAGAAATAGTTTAGTTGGTGGAAGTTTTATAAGTAACGTTTGGCAAACTTCTATGGGAACCAATGGAGGTGGAAATCTTGATGCCAATCCAATATTTACCAATGCTGCGGGTGGTAATTTTTCTTTGGATAATTCAAGTCCCGCAATAGAAAAGGGAAATAATACACTTTACACCAATATCGGAGGAAATCTAAACGAAGACAAAGATATATTAGGCAATCCAAGATTAATTGCTTCAACAATTGATATGGGTGCTTACGAGAATCAATCACTTCCAATAACACCAGATGCTCAAAATATTCTGTATGTAGACACCAATGTTCCAGTTAGCAGTAACGGTTCAGGCAATTCTTGGGAAAATGCCATAAAAGAAGTTGCTGATGCATTGCGATGGGCGAGAACTCAAAATAATTTTACCATTGGCAATCCACTAAAAATCTATGTAGCCAAAGGAACGTACAAACCTTTGTACAATGCTGCAGATACATATTTCACTTCCACAGGTTCTGCAACTGCTGGATATTCTGATAGGGATAATGCTTTCGTAATGGTAAATAATGTACAGCTTTACGGTGGTTTTGATCCTCTAAACAATATCGACGATTTATCAGATAATAGGATTTTTGGTTCTGAAGGTAGTATTTTGAGTGGAGATTTTAATGGAAATGATAGTTCTACTGGAACTGGGGTAACATTCACAATTACAAACAATTCAGAAAACGCACACCACGTTGTACTTGCTTCAGGAGCTGTAATAGCAGCAACCTTAGACGGGTTCAGCATAAAAAGTGGAAATGCTAATGGTTCTGGTCCTATTTACTTAAATGCTACATCGTATCACAGACATATTGCAGGAGGTGTAAATACTGATAGTCCAAATCTTACGCTTAAGAATGTAGTGGTAAGTCATAATATGTCTTTTAATACATTAGATTCAGCATTTTCAGCAGGGATTTATAATAGAGGTTCGAATTTTAAATTAACCAATGCAGAAGTTAGCAGTAATATTACATATTCTAGTTCTGCAGCGTATGGTGGTGGGATTTGGAGTGAAGGGAACAATGCAATTTTTACCAATGTAACTGTTACCAATAACAAAGTAAGAGGCAATTCTCCTGCAAATTCTTTTGGAGGTGGTATAAGAAATTTAGGGGGATCAACAAAAATGTACAACTGTATCATTTGGGATAATGTAAAATTTGATGCCATTGGTAATGCTGGTTCGGATATTCAAAACGGTAATCAAATTTCTATCAAAAACAGCATTACACAAAATTACAACACAGGTTTTGTACCCGCCGATAATAATTTAGTAGGAATTAATCCACAATTTACCAATGCTTCATTAGGAGATTTCTCATTGCAAAATACTAGTCCAGCGATAGACACAGGAAGTTTTACTTTGTACAATTCAAATGGAGGAAACGGTATTACAACAGATTTATCAGGAAATCCTAGGGTTTCGGAATGCAGTATTGATATGGGTGCTTTCGAATACCAATTTCCAGGTATATTTACACTTTGGGAAAACGCCGCTTGGTCTAATGGGATTCCTACACAAACTACG
Organism: Chryseobacterium sp.; assembly: GCA_017989575.1. GTDB lineage: Bacteria > Bacteroidota > Bacteroidia > Flavobacteriales > Weeksellaceae > Epilithonimonas. The sequence goes on along the minus strand of JAGNPP010000017.1, from coordinate 4,763 downwards.
AATGTTTGTATTAATGAACCATATAATTTGGCAACCAATTTCACATCAAAAGATATAAAAATTACACCAGCAGGAAGTTTAAATATTCAACCGAATCATAATGTAACTGTTTATGGAAATATCACCCAAAATTCCGACAACTCAATTGTTTTAGAAAGCGATGCCGGTCTTGTTCAAATTAATGATAATGCTGTTAATTCCAATTACAAAATCCAAGTCAAACGCAACACCCATATGCGAAAAATGGATTACACTTATTGGGGTAGCCCAGTTTCCGGACAAAAATTACTAAACAACGCTGCAATTGATGATGGCTTTTCAGTAGGAACGCCTAATAACAGAATTTATAAATACAATGAACCAAATGATTATTATGTTGCAACTTCGGACCAATATTTTATTCCAGGAAAAGGTTATGCAATACGGGGAAAAGATGGTTTTCCGGAGCTTAACTTAATGTTACATAGTTATCAGTTTAATGGTTTGATAAACAATGGTTCATATACTGCTGAGGTTCAAAAATCCAAAAATATAATATCTAATAATACAGAATATGAACACGGATACAATCTCATTGGTAATCCGTATCCATCTAATATTGATTTTGATAAATTTTTTAACCTTGCAAACAACAGTTCCAAAATATTTGGAAAGGCTTGGTTCTGGACCAATGCTTCGCCAGTTATCAATCAATCTGGTTCTGGATATTCGGGAAATAATTTTGCCACCCTTACACTTTTAGGAGGTGTTCCGCCAACATCTACCACACAACCCAATATGAGCCTTACACCAACCCAGTTCATCAAAGTGGGACAAGGTTTTATAGTAAAGGTAAGGGATGAGATGACGACTACTTCACCAACAATAACGTACGATTTAGATTTTGACAATTCTATAAGATCAGCAGAAGCTGGCATCTTCTACAATGCAAAAAATAATACTCAAAAAGATCGTTTTTGGCTACAACTTATTTCTCCACAGGATTTTACTAATACCATATTGCTAGGTTATGTCAATGGATCAAGCAACGGATTTGATGGAGATTATGATGCCGAGATTCTTAGTATTGGAGACGATTCTGTCTATACTTTATCAAACAATAAGAAACTACAAGTAGAAGGAAGACAATATCCTTTATCATTAAAAGACAGAGTTCCTTTGGGTACAAAATATTCGGAATCCGGAATTTATAAAATCAAAATAATATCTGCTGATGGGATATTCTCTTCTCTTCAAAATATTTATTTGATAGATAAATTATTGAATAAAATTGTTAATTTATCGGAAGAAGATTACAATTTCCAAGCTATTGCAGGAACCAATGAAACCCGTTTTGAGTTGGTTTACAAATCCGATTTTTTAGAAACAAATAATCTAACAAAAAATAATCTGATAATCTATAAAGATGAAAATGATTTTGTAATTAGAGCTAATGAGAATATCAATAAAGTTCAAATGTTCGACTTCTCTGGAAAACTTATAAAAGAGATCAACGGTAATAGCAAGGAAATCAGAATCAATCATATCAATCTGGTGAACGGAGGCTATCTGCTGAAAATCTATAAAAAAGAAGAAATTCTGACCAAAAAAGTTTTAAAATAAAATTACTTTGGGTAGGATTTCTAATTAAGAAAGGTTGTTTTAAAAATAAAATAACCTTTTTTTGTCATCAATGATTTCCTTAATTTTGGAAAAAATAAAATCAATGTCCAGCTTCATAGACTTCGGAATTGCCCAAAAACAATATCACGGAATGAACAGAATCACACAGCTTTTCAATATTAAATATCCAATCATTCAAGGCGGGATGATTTGGCATTCGGGTTGGAGACTGGCCTCAGCGGTTTCTAACAACGGCGGATTGGGACTCATTGGTTCGGCAAGTATGTATCCAGATATTCTTAGAGAAAATATTCAGAAATGTAAGCAGGCGACCGATAAACCTTTCGGCGTCAACATTGCTTTGCTGTATCCAAACATTGATGAAATCATTAATATCATTCTGGAAGAAGGCGTAAAAATAGTTTTCACATCAGCCGGAAATCCTAAAACCTACACCGAAACTTTGAAGAAAGAAGGCATCAAAGTAGCTCACGTGGTGGCGAGTTCCAAATTTGCTTTGAAGTGTCAAGATGCAGGCGTAGATGCTGTTGTAGCAGAAGGTTTCGAAGCGGGCGGACACAATGGGAGAGAAGAAACGACAACACTTTGTTTAATCCCAAATGTCAAAAAACACATTGATATTCCATTGATTGCAGCAGGCGGAATCGGACTTGGAAGTCAGATGAAAGCAGCAATGCTTCTTGGTGCAGACGGCGTTCAAATAGGTTCGCGTTTTGCAGCCACGGTTGAGGCAAGTTCGCACGATAATTTCAAAAATAAAATCACAGAGCTCAAGGAAGGTGACACGCAATTGACATTGAAAGAATTGGCGCCAGTTCGATTGATTAAAAATAAATTCTACCACGATCTGGAAAGCTTGTACGAGTCTGGCAGAAATGTTGAAGCTTTGAAAGAAACATTGGGAAGAGCCCGCGCAAAACTCGGAATGTTTGAAGGCGATCTCACGGAAGGCGAATTGGAAATTGGTCAAGTCTCTGCTTTGATTGATGAAATTCTTCCCGTAGAAAAAGTCTTTCAAAATTTAATTAAAGAATTCAACGAAGCGAAAGTAGATTTGACTTTATAAGAAACAAGATAAAAGGCAAAAAGAATCAAGGAAAAATTATTTAAAAAGGCTTCGAGAGCCTCAGCCTGACAACTATCAACCAATAACAATCAACCAAATAAAATGTTTTCGAAGCAAGAAGCGCAACAACTCAAGACAGAATTCTGGACAGCTTTCGGAAAGGCTTTTCCGAGGAAATGGTTGTTGTATGATACCAAGATCAAGGATTTTTCTTTCAAGTTCTATGCAGACAACAAAAAAGCTGAGGTTTCTCTAGACATCGAAATGAAAGATGAATTGTTCCGAAATGCTTATTACGAGAAAATTTGGTCACTTGAATCAATATTGGAAGATGAGATTGGGGCGTTTACAAAAGATGAATTTTATACCTTAGAAAACGGAAAGGTCATCAGCAGAATTTGGGTGGAGAAAACCGGAGTGAGTATCTACAACAAACAAACTTGGCCAGATATTTTTGAATTTTTCGTAGAGAAGATGAATACTTTTGAGCTGTTCTTTTATGAATATGAGGATTTTATCAAAGATGTTTAATGAAGAAAAATATCCAATACAATTAAATTTTAAAATTAAGAAATGAAAAATATTACGATAAAAGCCAATGACTTCTTCGAATTGCTGAAACTGAAAGGGGAATCTATGTGGGATATTTTTGCACAAATGATAGATGGTGAAGAGAAAGAAATAGGTTTTACAGATGAGCACGACCAATATATCTTCCATTATACCTTACCAAAAACCTTAGAAAAGTTACAAGAAGATAAAGCGCTTTTTGCAAAAGAATATGCGGATAAATTATCAGGGCTGAACTAAAATTCAACTTTTGAACTTTGGGAAAATTTTAGTTCTTAGCCAAACTTTTCTTCCATTCCAAGTATCCGACAATTGCCATCGCCGTGAAGATGATGTACTGAATTGCAGTGATTCCCAAACCCTTGTAAAGCATCATCGGAATACATATAAAATCGGCGACAATCCAGAAAATCCAATTTTCGATATTCCGTTTTGCCATAAAAAACATGCCGACCAAAAATAGGGAAGTGGTAATGATGTCGGTGTAATTGGCCCAATCGAGATGGTAAAGTCCCAACCTCACGCCACTCATAGAAAATTCATTATCAATATAAGGTTTGAAATAATAAACCAATCCAACGAAAATCAAACTTCCCACAAACAAAACACTTCCAATCTGCCAATCTTTTTTGCTGGCTTTTTTCACGTCCACGTGGATGTTGTCATCCGAACTTTTCGACCAAAGAATCCAGCCGTAAACGCTCATCACGGTGTAGTAAACATTAATGAGCATATCGCCCAACAATCCGAAAACGTACATAATGTAAATGAACAAAACTGTGGAGATGATTCCGGTAGGATAGACCCAAATGTTTTTTTTGATAGAAAAGAAAACGCTTAAGGTTCCAAAGACGACCGCAATGACTTCAAAAATGATAAGGTAAGTTTCGTAAGAATTGTATTGTGCGGTTAGGGTTTCCAAGAAATTCATAGACTCAAAGATAGTGATGTTTTTCCAAAATAAAACCCTGTCAAAGTTCAAAACTTTGACAGGGTTTAGGAAAGAATGTTTTGTTACTTGGATTATTCTTTTATAAGTTTCTTGGTTATAGCATTACCCGATTTGGTGGTTCCTGTAATGATGTAATTTCCTTTTTCCAATGTTGCAACATTTACAGATTTTGCAGAAGTTGGGATTTGTTTTAAAGTTCTTCCAGTTAAATCTGTTATTGTGATATTGGAAACTTCTTCTGAGAAATTAAGAACAGATTTTACAGGGTTTGGATAAATTGATATAGTTTTGTTAGCAGAATCCAAATTTTCCACACCTAATGTTGTTGCATTTCCTGTAGGGAATAGAATAAGATGCTGGTTGGCAGCACCTACATCATTATAAGAAGTGAAATTTGTAGCGCCACAACTAGCTGCTTTTATATAACCTGGAGCAGTCTGACCATTAGAATTACCACCTAGATAAAGACCTGTTGAAGTTGATAGTCCATCTGGGGCAGAGACTACAATGAGCATTTCTGGTGAAGTTACCTCTGCTGGTGTTGTAAGTGGT
>JAGNPP010000166.1 GCA_017989575.1 Chryseobacterium sp. | reverse complement strand
TCATAAAATCCTTTGTAAAACTGAATGCCGATGCAAATCAAATTAGAGAAAATCTGCATTAGGATGACCATCCAAACCATTCCCAAAAACTTGGAAAACAACAGGTTGAAATTGGAAACCGTACTCACGCCGATCAGTTCATCAATCTTATTTTCACGCTCTCTCCAAACGATATTTCCTGAGAAAAACACTATCAACAAAAGCAGAAAAAATGACAAGCCTTCTTCTGCCAATTCCGCCATCAAAAATGTGACAGGAATGGATTCTGCGTCGTACATCGATTTCATATAATTGGAAATCACAATCAGCAAAACGCCAAAAATAAAAGCAATTATTCCGAAAAATGGCGTGTAAACAATTCGCTTAACTTCGAAAAATGAGAGATAGAAAAGCTCTTTCAATTTTGCAATCCATCCAAAGTCCTTTTGAACATTCAGGATTTCCTGTAAAGATTTGTCAGAATTAATATAAGTTTCTACCAACGCCGTTTTCTTCTTTTTAAACAAAGAAAATGGCTGTAAAAATTGGTTAAAATCAAATTTAAAATAAGTAATCCCAACACAAATAAGCGAAATTCCCAGCCAGACCAAACGGTTCCAAAGCAGAACGCCAGCAAGTGGAACTATGTTTTCATTTTGCTCGTAAGGCGTCCAATATTCGGTACTTTGTTTCAATGCGAAATTCCCGAACGGGTCAAGAAGTGAGGCCAAATCTTTGTTCTCGATGTCAGAAAGAATGCTGTCGCTCAAAATCGATAACAAAAGCAAAATCACACAGAAAAGATAGGAAGCCAAAGTACTTCTGGTAATCGTCGTCAATGCGAAAAATATCGAACCGATAATCAATGTGTTAGCGACAGTGAAAATCAAAAATGGCCAAAGAAAATTGATGATATTAATTGGGCCTAACTGCGCAGTTCCCATCCCATAAAGCGTTCCGAAAAAGTATCCAATTAAAATTCCTGAAAAGACATAGATTACTATCAGAAAATTAGCTAAAAACCTTCCGAAAAAATAGCCGGATTTGGTAATTGGTGTCGTGTACAGCAAGCCGTGAAAATTATAAGCATAATCTTTCTGAATCGCGGTTGCCATAATGCTGATCATCATAATGCCGTTGATAAGCACCATAATATTACCACTCATCCCGACAATCAATCTTGCGATTGCCAAAGAGGAATTTTTGGTAAGAATCGAATCTGAGGTCGAAGTGTCAAATGCGCCCGTCGTTCCCAATCCAACGAGTACACCAAGCGTCAGGAAAACCAGAAAATAAATCTGTGTACTCCATTTTTTGAAACCATTCCTTAGTTCAAAAGAGAATAATTCTTTAAACATTGGTTGCCATTTTTTTGGTGATACTTGAGAAATAAACGTCTTCCAAATTAGATTCTACTGGAATAAAATTGGCGTCTGGCTGAGTTTCCGCAAAAACCCGAATCTCCACTTTACCTTCAGAAATATGCGTGGAAATCACTTGGTATTGTTCTTTCGCCACCTCAACTTCGGATTTCTCGATTAGTTTCTTCCAGATTTTACCTTGGAAATCTTCTATCACGCCTTTCGGAGTTCCGTCTAGAATAATGTGTCCGGAAGTCAAAACCACCACGCGATTGCACAGATTTTTCACATCATCCACAATGTGCGTTGAAAGAATGACAATTGTATTTTCCCCGATTTCACTTAATAGATTATGGAAACGATTTCTTTCCATTGGGTCAAGGCCAGCGGTTGGTTCATCAACAATGATGAGTTTTGGATTTCCCAAAAGCGCCTGAGCAATCCCAAAACGCTGTCTCATTCCGCCAGAATATTCGCTGACGTTTCGTTTTCTCGCTTCGAAAAGATTGGTTTGATGAAGCAAGCCTTCAACGATTTCTTTGCGTTCAGATTTGTTTGAAATTCCTTTTAGAATGGCAATATGATTGAGAAGTTCTACGGCATTCACTTTCGGATAAAAACCAAAATCTTGTGGAAGATAGCCCAAAACTTTTCGAAGTTCTTCTTTTTGGGTCAAGGCATTGAGGTCGCCGAGAAAAATCTCGCCATTGTCCGGCGCTTGCAAACCTGCAATGGTTCTCATTAATGAAGACTTCCCTGCACCATTGGGTCCGAGCAATCCGAACATTCCTTTCCCAATCGTAAGATTGACATTATCCAAAGCCTTCAAACCATTTGAGTAGGTTTTACTAATGTTATTTATCCTCAATTCCATAGTTAATTTTTTAAAGTATTATAATTTTATTAGACGATTATTAATATTATTTGTTACAATTTCTTAGAAAAATTATCGAATGTTGATAATGTTATTAAAACTGGTAATTAATTTTAATATCAAATGTCACACAAAATCCTTAAATCAACTTACCAAGATGAGTGAAAAATTAAATTGTCAAAAACAATTACAGGTATTATATTTGATGGCTCAATTCAAAATTTAGTTATGAAAAAATTAGTTTTGTTAAGTCTGGTTTCCTTGTTTGCATTATCGTGCAAACCGACTTATACTGCGGACAATCTTCCAAAACCATTACCTGAAAGACCAAAAGATGATGCTCCAAGCAATGGATTGACGGCAGAAGAATCCAAAGAATTAGAAAGCCTGAAAACTGAAATCACAACATTGGCAAGCAGTGAAAAATGCAGTAATTCTGCTGATTGGAAAACAGTTGGATTGGGCGTAAAAGCTTGTGGAGGACCAGTTGAATATATCGCTTATTCTATCAAAATTGATGAAAAAAGTTTCTTAGAAAAGGTAGATGTGTATAATCAAAAATCAGTTGAATATAACAAAACATACAACCTGATGTCAGATTGTATGTTGGTAATGCAACCGGAAAATATCGTTTGTGAAAATAATAAGCCCGTTTTCAAATAATATTTAAATCTCCTGAGGAGCAACTTTCTTTTTTTGTTCCTCAGCGTCTCTATACAATTTTGCTTTGCTCCAAGTCGCGTGCTTTGATGGAATAATGCTGTGTCCTTTTCTCAAAGCATAAACTTTGGTAAATTCTGCCCCAAAGAATATCAATTGGCAAGAATAATTAATCCACATCATCAACAAAATCACCGTTCCCGCGGCGCCGAAAACTGAAGTTGGTTTTGATATATCAAAATAAAAACTCATTCCCATTTTCCCAAGGTTGAAGAGTAAAGCCGTTACGACTGCGCCAATCCAAACAGATTTCCATTTGATTTCAACGTCAGGTAACACTTTGAACATTATCGCAAACAAAACCGTCACAACAGCCAATCCTAAAACAAAATTGCTAACTTGAATAATGAAGTAAGTATCAACTCCAAAATATTTGGTTATCAATCCATTAGCCAAGCCAATTAAAGATGATAAAACCATACTTATCAAAAGCAAAAACGCAATCATCAAAATCATTCCTAAAGAGTTTGCTCTGTCAAGAATGAATTTTTGCCAGGCCTTTTTCGGAGTTGCTTCCACGTCCCAAAGATTGTTGAGCGTGCTTTGCATTTGGAAAAACAAACTGGTTGCACCAAAAACCAAAGTCGCCACACCCAAAGCTTTCATCCAGAAATTCTCTTTGTCCACCATCGCACTAGCGATGATGTCTTGGATACTTTTTGCGCCGTCATAACCCATTATTCCTTGTAGTTGTCGGCGGATTTCTCCATTCACAGCTTCTTCACCAAAAAAATGACTCGTCGTCCAAATAATGATGATGAGCAAACCAGGTAAGGCAAATATCGCATTGTAAGCCATACTTGCACTGTCTTTGGATGCAGAAGATGATGTCCATTCGTTAAAAGTGGCTTTTAGAACTTCCCAAAAAGATTTAAGCTTTGTCATAGTTTACATTTCTTTGGAAAATTCAATAGTTGTACCAATCTACTCTTGTTTGTACCAGCTAGAATATTTAACATAATTATTTGCGATCCTGTCAATCTCGCCTTCAATCAGACTTTGCGAAATATCTTTTACTTTTTTCGCCGGAACGCCAGCCCAGATTTCGCCTTCTTTGATATTCGTATTTGCCGTCACAACAGCTCCCGCAGCGACAATCGAATTACTTTCCACCACGCAATCATCCATCACAATGGCGCCCATTCCGATCAGAACATTGTCTTTGATCGTGCAACCGTGAACGATCGCATTGTGACCAACCGAGACATTATTTCCAATCGTAGTCGGACTTTTCTTGTAAGTACAATGCACCATTGCGTTGTCCTGAATATTCACTTTATTGCCAATTTTGATAGAATTTACATCACCTCTCAAAACCGCATTGTACCAAATACTGCAATCGTCGCCCATCGTCACATCTCCGATGATTACAGCCGTTTCTGCCACAAAAACATTCTCTCCCAACTGAGGCGCTTTGCCTAAAAGTTCTCTTATAATTGCCATCTTATTTATTTTTATTTTCTTTTTGTTTGAATGAATTTTTGAATTGTCTCGAAAGAAATTCATAGAAAGAAGCGTGAGAATCTTGCTCCCAATAATTTGTTTTGAAACTACTGACATTTCGTTTCGGGGCTTGGCGATGGCGGGCAAACCGAAGCCGAAACTTTCAACTAAAATACAAATTTTAATCGAAGCACAAAACGTGAATTTTTTACTTTCCGCCCGCTATTGCCAAACCCTTGTTGGGCGTTCGTTTTTTTATGCGGTTACTGGATTAATATGTATTTGTCCTCCAACAGCTTTCAAAACTTTCATAATTGTTGAAAATTGCGGTTTGGCTCCATCCGATAATGCTTTGTACAAACTAGGTCTGCTCATTCCCGTTTCTTCTGCGATTTTGGTCATACCAATTGCTTTTGCAATATGTCCTATTGCAGTAACTATTTCAGCGTCATTGCCTTCTTCTAAAACTGAATTTAAATATTCGGCAATCATTTCGTTGCTGTCCAAATAATCTGCAATATCAAATTTTGATGTTTCCATTTTCTATTTTTTTATTTTTTTCCAAATATCTTTAGCTTTTTCAATGTCTTTTTGTTGCGTTGATTTATCTCCTCCGATAAGTAGAATAATAACTTTTCCATCAATTTCTTTGAAATAAACCCGATAACCTTTTGCATAGTTAATTTTCAGTTCTCTGATTCCATCTCCAACCGGTTCACAATCTCCAAAGTGTTCGTCTTTCTCCAGTTTTTGGATTCTGAGTAAAATTTTAGCTTTTGCTCTTAAGTCATTCAGTTTCCTCAACCACTTATCAAATTCCGATGTCTTTTCAATAAAATACATTTTTAAAATTGTCTTCGTTTGGATACAAAATTATAAAAATAATTTGAATATCACAAGTTTGATTTTGGAAAGTCGTGTTCTGATAAAATGACGCCCAACGGTTGAATTTCACTCCTTTTTCTAGCTCCTTTTTATTTTTAAAATACATTTCTGTTGGATAAAAGTTTCTGATTAACATCAATTTTGAGAACTGTTCCTCGGATTTATGTTTTAATGATATTCCGCTGGAAGTTCCGAAAGAAATCAACCGGCTAATTTTTGGATTATTGCTATCAAAACTTATGATGTCGTCTCTTCTAGAGTCTTTGAAAACGTAGCCCAAAAATTTAAATTCTTCCTCCGTATATTTACTTTTGTGGTATGCAAATATGGTTTTGTCAGCTTGTTGATCATATTTTTTTGTAAAATCACTTTTGGATCCCAATGCAGAACTTACCAAATTCAGTTCCGGAAGTTTTAATAAACTATCAAAAACAAAACTGGAAATTTCTTTTCTATTGACATCTTTGCTTTCCAAAATAAAAGATCTGTACTCATTGATGATTTGACTTTTATATTCTCCAGTTTTCCTATCAAAAACATATTCTATAATTCCATCTACAAAAATATTGAACTCAGAATTATTGGTCACATAACTGTTAAAATAACCTTTGACAATAATAAAATCTTTGGTGGAAGTTACAATATTAACTTCCGGAATTTTGGTTTCTTTGATGGCCTTTACCTTAAATTCTCCCTTTATTATTTTA
>JAGNPP010000165.1 GCA_017989575.1 Chryseobacterium sp. | reverse complement strand
TCTGTTAGTTCTTTTTGTATTTCTTGATAGCCTTTTTGAAGTTCTATCATATTAGAAAACTCGCTATGCGAAATAGTAACATTTCCACTAATATTTCCATTAATGTTACTGTTTACATTATTTCCTGAGCCATTATTATTAATGTTTTGGTTGTTGGTTTTTAGCATTTCACCAGATTCCGAAATAAACCACTCCGGATTCAAATCGGGATAAGTGTATAGTATTTTTTCAATAGTATCTGAGTTGAGTCCCGAGTTGTTTTTTATAGCTCTGCCAATTAAACCAACAGACAAACCAGCTTCAACAGTGATTTTATTGGGGTTTAACCCTTTGTAGGTCATGTAATTTTGCAATCTTTCAGTTATAGTCATCTTTAAAATTTTTTTGTTTTTGAGATTAAAATATAGATATATTTCAATATTTATTCTATATTTGCAATACAAATATAGTTAAATATATACAAATAAGTATTTTTTTAGAATAAATTACAATAAAAATTTCAAAATGGAAGATTATAATAGACCAATTTGGCAATTGACCATAGGAGAATTTGTGGAAATTTTAGATGCCAGAAAACAAGAATCATCAGAAAACCCCACACAAGAAAAGGTATTTAATGAAAAGTATGTTTACGGTCTTTCTGGATTAGCAAGAATATTGGGATGCTCTAAAAATCATGCAGGAAAATTGAAAAGTAAGGGAATTTTTGATGAAGCCATCATTCAAAATGGGAGAAAAATTATCATTGATTCGGAAAAAGCATTAGAACTTTTTAAAGATAACAGCTGATGGAAAACATAACCCCACAAACACCTCTTTGCAATCTGACCGTAAAAGAATTTTTAGAGATATCTAAAAATTTAAATTCTGAAAATATGTATGAATACGGTTTAAAAGGTTTGGCAAAAATTCTGGGCTGTTCCGTTTCAAAAGCATCCAAGATTAAATCTTCAGGAATTTTGGATGAAGCCATCATTCAGAAAGGAAACATCATCATTATCGACAAGAAAAAGGCTATAGAACTTTTTGCAAGCAGTTAGAAATGTATTACTTGGAACTTATCGACCGATTTTGGGACTTCAATCAGAAGGTAAGACTTGGCTCTTCGGCAATTTCGCTGTATCTGTACCTTTTGAAATTAGGAAAGGACAACGATAGTTATAAGGTCGTTATTTCCGATGTTGCACTCGGTAATGCATTGGGAATAACGAGAAAAACCGTAAAACCGACCAAAGATAAACTTCGCGAGTTGGGTCTTGTTGAATTTGAGTCCAAAAGTGGATTTCCTTGTAATTACAGAATTCTGTTAAATTACTTATCTGATATTCCCATACTGGAGAAAATAGAGAAGGAAAAAATCGAAAAAGTTCCAAGTTTGGAGATTGTTGAAAAACAGAAAATTTTAAAGAGAAACCATTCGTCTGATGAAGTTGTTCCCAGAATAAGTAAATCCAGTGATAAAGTTTCCATTACTCATACTTCCAAAATCAGCAAATCAAAAATTATTCCCGAATTGGAAGAATTTACTCAGTTTGCAACCACTTTAGAGGATTATCAGCCTCTTTTGGATTCCGTAATTGAAGAAAAATACTATTCGTGGTTAGAAAACGATTGGAAGAATAGTTCCGGAAGACCCATTTCCAACTGGAAATCCTCATTGAAAAGCATCCTGCCGTATTTGAAGAATAGTAAAAAAGATGATGCGGTTTCCGTCACTTCAATTCCAAACATCAAACGGCCAAAAACATCCTGAAATCAATAAAAAATCGATTTAATCTCGAACAAATATTAAAATCGTAAAAACTTAAAACAATGAAAATATCTGACTTAAAACCTGGTCAAAAAGTAACCATCAATAGAATATCTTACGAATATCTGGGTATCCAGAAAGTGAGAATTCCCAATATAGGCAAAGCTGAAAAAAGGGTGTTCAAAGCAACTGGTTTTGATGGTCATAAACATTACAATCTCAGTGATGGAAGCAAAACACTGAAAAGTGAGAAAATAAAATTAAAGAAAACCATTCGAACCAAATAATTACCATCTGAAATAAGGAAATAATAAATCAGGAACATCAAGTATAAAAAATGTCTTTATCCGAAAAAGATTTACGCCATGTCCGAAAGAAGTTCGAGGACAATGGAGAAAAAGTTCCCGACAAGATTCGGCTGGGAAACCAGTTCGTGGACGACTTTATCTTTGATGACCATCAAGCGGCGGACATCCCAATCAATGCGCTTCGGGTAATTTTCAATATTGTTGCCATTATCGGCAATGAACAGTTTCGTCCCGAAGACCGTCCGAAGCAACTATCTCTTTTTGATGAAGAATTTGAGACCGAAAATAATATTTTTGCCTCCATCAAAATCCGGAATAGTAAAATTTCTCCGAGCGGTTCCACAAAACAGGTTGTTGATGCGTATGAATTTCTCGCCAAATTTAAGATGGGATGGTATAAATCGCTTAATTCAAAGGGGAAAGAAATCAAAACATTTGGTGGACTGATTTCTACGCCCACATACGACCAAAGAGGATTTACTACTTTTTTGATTAGCAGTTACTGGCTGAAAAAACTACTGGTTATTCCCAAATACAATTATGTTCTATATCATCTGGTCTATAATATCAGAAACAACAAGCATATTATTTTCGCAATTTGGCTTTCAAAAATTCCCGAATCGGGAACGATGCTGAAGCTGTCCAGTTTTAATAAAAAGTTTGGGTTGAATTATAAGAATACAAAAGATTTCTGCTTTAAATTTCTAAAACCCATTAAAATCAATCTCGACAAATATAATAGTTTTTCTTTCCAATACAGGTATGAAAGGGATTCCATATTTGTTGTTCCTATCTCAATCAAAGGGTTTCCTCATACATCTGAAGAAGCAAAAAAACTTTTGGAATCAAAGCAAGAGAATTTTAACCAAAGTCATAAAATTAACCGAAGATTAATCTACTTAAAAAAACGATACGGATTAAAGAAAGCCGAAACAACTCAGTTTTACCACCAGTACGAAAATATTCCCCAGACAAGAGAACTTATTGAGAAAGCATTTAAGGAATTTATCAAGAACTGCAGAATGAAAAAGATAGCTTCGACCGATTTTCAAGGTCAAAGATTTCTTATTGAGATTCAGGAACACATCAAGCAATTATACAGAAATACGAAAATGAGTGAACTATTGCCAAATGGTTACCCGATGATTGTCTGATTTCGGAATTGCACTCACCGAGAATTCGGAATTGCACTCACTAAAGTTAAAGAAATGTTAAAAAGCACCAAAATAACATCATCGAATTCGGAATTGCACTCACCAGAAAATTCAAATCAAACAAAAATTGTGGATAACCTTCTGTTTTGTGGATAACTATGGTTTTCGACAAAAAACTTAAAAATCCATTCGGAATTGCACTCACCCCAAAACAAGCTTTATTTCGGAATTGCACTCACCCCGATTTCGGAATTGCACTCACCAGATTTCGGAATTGCACTCACCGAAAAAAACATTTAAACTCTTAGTGATAAAAGGAAAATGGCGTTTACTAAAAGTAATTTAAAAGTAGATTAAAAGTCTTTTTTTATTTAAAAGGGAAATGTGGATATGTAATTTGCATTAAAAGAAAAAAAAATGAATTGCCAAAACATCAAACAAAAAGTCGGAATTCGGTCTGTTTTGGAATCGTTCGGGATTTTCCCAGTCAGAGAAAATCCGAAAACCGCGTTTTATTTTGCGTTAGACCGGGAAGAAAAAATTTCGAGTTTGTCGGTTGATTTTGTCAAAAACAAGGCGTTCGATTTTGGAAACGGAAAAAGTTACGATGTGATCTCAATTGTTCAACTGATAAAGAAATGCTCCGTTTCAGAAGCATTGAAATACCTTTCAACATTGGATTTTTCAGTTCAAAATGAATTAAAATATCACGAAACCATTGAACAAACAAGCAATCAAATCTTAGAAATCCAACATCCTGCATTAATTCAGTATCTAAAATCCCGAAAAGTGTATGAGCAAAATCATTTGGTTAAGGAAATTCATTACCAATTGAAAGGAAGAAAATACTTCGGAATTGGATTTCAGAATAATTCTGGAGGTTTTGAGATTCGCAATCTACATTCAAAAATCTGTCTAGGAAAAAAGGATGTGACTTTGATTGTTAATGATAAGAAATCCAAGAATGAGATTTTGGTTTTTGAAGGATTTTTCGATTACCTCACTTACCGAAATTTAGAAAAATCATATAATTCAAACTGTGATTTCTTGGTTTTAAATTCTACGGCAATGCTTTTCAAGGCTGAAGAAAAACTGAAAAAATATGACAAAATTTCACTTTTTCTAGACAATGATAAGAATGGGAAATCGGTTAAATCAAAGATTAGAAGTCAATACAAAAATGTTGAAGATTGCTCTTTAATTTATCATGATTTTAAGGATGTGAATGAGTGGATTTGTAATATTTGATCTGTTTAAATCATTGGAGAAACCATTTTCTCAATGAATTCCCATTAGATTTCCATTGACAACTACGCCCATTGATTAAGTTTCCCAACTGCGGTTGGGCTTTTACGTTTGCAAATGTAGGACGGCACCATCCACACAAAAAAATCTTTTTGGGTTTCTAAAAAAATTCTTTCCACAAGCTCCAACAATTTTTCCAGACACTCCTAAATCCTTCGGACAAAAAAATTTCAAGCCCGATTCGGAATTTTCTGCTTTTAATGAGCGGAACCGAATCGGGTTTTGTATGGATGATGCCGTCCTATGGTCATCGGCAAAGAAAAAGCCGGAACCTCAGTTGTACGAATCAAATCAACCATAGACGTTCTTTGAAATCAATGGAAAAATAGTAGAAATCCAGAAAAAAATACTGTTTTTCCAACTTAATTAAAAGAAAACAAGAAAGCCGAGTGTCCTCGATACCAAATCAATTCACTCTCAACATTTGACCTTTGACAAAACAAAAATTAACAAAAAATTAACATTTTAAACCCAAAGATTATGAACACCATCGTAGGCAGAATTACCAAAAACGCAGAAATCAACACCTTGAAAAACGACAAACAGGTCGTAAACTTCTCGATAGCCATCAATAACAGCTACAAAACCAAAGACGGCGAACGCAGAGAGCAAACCACCTACTACAACTGCTCGTATTGGATAAGTCCCAATGTAGCCAAAATATTGACCAAAGGGAGTTTGGTGGAATTGTCGGGCAGGATTAGTTCGAGTGCGTGGATAGGCAAAGACGGAGAGATAAAGTCTGGGCTAAATTTCCATACCTCAAAAATCAAACTTCACGGAGGTGGAAAACGCTCGGAAACAGGCGATGCAGAGATTAACCAAAGTCAGCCATCCAATAACCAATTTGCCCAAAATACGCAGAATACCAATCCTTTTGCAGATGAAACGGACGACGATTTACCATTCTAATATTCATTAAACATTTATAGAAAATGGAAGCACAATTTAACTTTCAGTTAAGACACCGAAACAACAAAAGAAAATGGGAAGAAATCGAGGTTTATTACCAAACCCATTGCGACAGAACCACAGCAATACGCTATGCACGAAGACTTTCCAAAACATTCCATTCGGAAGTCCGACTGACAGAGGGAAAAGAACCGCTGAAAACAAGCGGAACCTATATTTACGAACAAGCAGAACCTTTAAAAATTAGAAACTATGGCAAACTGGTGTAGCAATTCAGTTGCTTTCGAGGGCAACGAAAGCGATTTGGAATAGATAAAAATGGAAATCCGAAAGATGATTATGAAGGAAAAAAGTGAAAACTGCGGACAACTTCTTGCGGATGATTACAAAGCCCACCACGGAATTGATAGAACACCGCCAATTAGGAGGTATAAATTGACAAAACATGGTAGCGTCCCACTAACTGTGTAAGTTGAAAAGATATTCTGAAAAATTTCGGGCCCTTACAAGCCCGGAAATTTTTCGGAAATAACTTTTTACTATTTTTAAACCTTTATAC
>JAGNPP010000164.1 GCA_017989575.1 Chryseobacterium sp. | reverse complement strand
GTTATCAAATCCTTTTCTAGCTGATAGATTTCCGATAGCTACAACGTTTTTGTGCTGATGAGAAAATTCTACTGGTCGTTCAGATTCAGCTAATTTTTCTTCTATAAAATTGATATCTACAGGATTATTAATCTTAATCAATTTGTTTTTTTTGATGCCAAAATTCTTTATCAAATCAATTTCCATATCATTACTTTGCGCAATGATTCTGCTGTAATTATTATAAAATTTATAGAAAAATCGAATTTCTTTTCTTGTAACGTGTTGCGAAACAACATTGGTTTCTCTTGCGATGAATTTTGTATTGGGAAAAAGCTTGATAAAGAGTGACAAATAAGCATTCACTTCTCCGAAACCAGAAAACACAATATCCGGTTTTCTGCGTTTGATTTCCAATAGAATTGGCTTTAGAGAATGCCGAATTCTTGGCGTTTGGATGTCGATAATTCCTACATCGGACTTCAATAAATCTAAGTAACCGCCTTCTTTCCTTAGCAAAAGAATAGCTGGAGAAAATTTGTCTCTCGGCAAGTGATTGGCAATAGTGGTCACAATGCGCTCTGCACCGCCAGTTTCCAAGTCTGGTAATATGAAAATAATGGATTTTTTCATTGTTATAATAATTCTGGAAAATCGGTTGAATGATTGTTCAGAATATGATTGATTAGAAAACGATTGTCTTTTCTATCGAAGAAAATATACCAAGTTGTGTTTTCGTTGGCTTTGTATTTTATGTAATATTTTCCGAATTTCTGAAATTTTTCAGGTGAGAATTTTGAAATTTGTTTGTCTATATTATCATAAATGTAATTGTGGATTTTTTCGACATACAAATCAGTATCTTCTACAAATCCAAAATAATGATTTTTATATAAAATCTCAGCAATTTCGTCTAATTTATCTGAAACTTCATTTGAGAAAATAACTATTTTCCCCACCACTCCCTAATTTTGTTTTTAGTTCTTTCTATAGATTGTTCTTTTGTCAAACCTTTTGCCCACCTTTCTTCAAAATCATCAGCTACAATATATTCTACCTTTGACTCCTTAACCAAACTTTCAAAATCGTTTTTGATTTTCAGAATTTCTAAAATCGTTTCTTCATCTTGCAACCCAGAAATCCATTGCAGAAGTTCTTTTTTTCCATTAATAAAATCAGAATTCATTTCATTTTGATTTTAAAGTTAATTCGCCACATCACTTATAAACTTAATTCTCAGGATTCTAACTTCTTCATCTGTCAAATCATCACCATATTCCGCAAGCAAAGTTTTCATACTGTCGCTTTCAGAATTTTTCATAAAATCCATAAATTCTTCTACAATATCTTCATCAAAATTCTCATTGACGTAATAATCAATATTCAGTTTTGTTCCTTGATAAATGATACTTTCCATCTCAGACAAAAGCTCTGTCATACTCAGATTCTTAGCTTTTGCAATATCTTCAAGATCAATTTTTTTATCGGTATTTTGAATGATAAAAACCTTGTGACTGGATTTATTAGCCACTTGTTTCATTACCAAATCCTGTGTTCTTTCTATCTCATTTTCATCCACATATTTCTTGATAAAATCCGCAAACTCCTTACCATATTTTCGTGCTTTTCCTTCTCCAACACCATATATTTTTGCAACTTCTTCTACTTTTATAGGATATTGAACCGTCATATCTTCCAAACTTGGATCCATAAAAACGGTGTAAGGCGGAATCCCATATTTCTTAGCAACAGTCTTTCGCAGTTCCTTTAATTGCCCGAACAAAAGTTGATCCAATCCACCTCCAGCTTGGATTTGAATCTGCTCGTTATCCGCTTTCGCTTTGGACTGAACGAGATCATACTCCCTGTCTTCCGCAATGAGAAAAGACTGTTCACTTTTTCCACTGATGAATTCTTTTCCTTTTTCAGAAATTTTCAAAACACCATATGTTTCAATATCTTTCCGAAGGAAATCCTGAACGGTGGCTTGCCGAATGATGGATTTCCAATAATTATCACTTTCGGATTTTCCGAATCCAAAAAATCCTGTCTGTTCTAATTTATATGATTTTGTAACGGCAGATTCTTTACCAGAAATAATAGAAATCAAATCTTTTGTCCGAAATTTCTCTCCTAAAGATTTTATCATTTCCAAAACTTTTTTCAAATCTTGCACTGCATCTTTTAACTTAGGTGGATTCTGAGAATTGTCGCACATCAGCGCACCTTCGCCAGTCACAGGGTCAAATCGCTCGCCAAAATAATAGAGCAAATATTGTCTTCTGCTCATAGATGTCTCTGCATAACCTACAACTTCATTCAACAACTGAAGTCCAATTTCACGTTCGGAAACAGGTTTTTGCGCCAGAAATTTTTCTAATTTTTCAATATCTTTGGGATCATAGAAAGCCAGACAATGGCCTTCTCCGCCATCTCTTCCCGCACGACCAGTTTCCTGATAGTAGCTTTCCAAAGATTTTGGAATATCATAATGGATTACAAATCTTACATCCGGCTTATCGATTCCCATTCCAAAAGCGATAGTTGCCACAATGACATCAGCCTCTTCCATTAGGAATTTGTCTTGATTTGCAACCCTCAGTTTTTGATCAAGTCCTGCGTGATATGGCAAAGCGTTAATTCCGTTCACTTGTAAAAGTTGGGCAAATTCCTCCACTTTTCTTCTGCTAAGGCAATAGACAATTCCCGATTTTCCCTTGTGCTGATTGATGAATCTTACAATTTCTTTGTCCACATTCACTTTCGGGCGGATCTCGTAATAAAGATTGGCCCTGTTGAAACTTTCCTTGAAAACCAAAGCATTGTTCATTCCCAAAGTTTTCTGGATATCGTCCTGCACTTTTGGTGTCGCAGTTGCCGTCAAAGCAATCACAGGAACATCTGCAATTTTATCAATAATGCCTTTCAGATTTCTATATTCCGGGCGGAAATCGTGTCCCCACTCCGAGATACAATGCGCCTCATCTATCGCTACGAAAGAAATCTTAACCGCTTTCAAAAACTCCACGTACTCTTCTTTGATGAGAGATTCCGGCGCCACGTACAACAATTTGGTTTTACCAGCTGTGATGTCATCCATCACTTGTTTCGTCTGTGTTTTATTTAATGAAGAGTTGAGAACGTGTGCCACACCCTCGTCAGAAGAAAGTCCGTTTACGGCATCCACTTGATTTTTCATCAAAGCGATCAAAGGTGAAACCACAATGGCAGTTCCTTCAGAAATCAATGCTGGCAACTGATAACAAAGTGATTTCCCACCACCAGTTGGCATCAAAACAAATATATCTTTGCCACCTAAAAGTTCATTTATAATTAGCTCTTGCTGCCCTTTGAATTTAGAAAATCCAAAATATTTTTTGAGTTCAGCAGATAAGTTGATGTCTTTTGTGTCCATCCTTTAATATAGTTTGCTAAATTTGCATTTTGTCGAAGGTATTACATTAATAGTAAAAATCCTTAAGTTTATGGGATAAAAAAATGAAGCCGAAAAACTTCATTAGTTCTGTTTAAAAATGTTACCGTGAAGATACAAAATAAATATTATTAAAAAAAATAATTAAACATTATAAAATTTTGAATCCTAAAGAAATTCTGTTTAATGCGCACCAGGCGCTGGATATCGAAATTGGGGAACTTACCAGCCTTCGAAACCGCCTGAATGACAGCTTTGTAAAAAGTGTTCTCGCCATCAATGAATCCAAAGGAAAACTGATTGTTGTAGGCATTGGAAAATCTGCGCACGTTGCCAATAAGATTGTTGCCACACTCAACTCTACTGGAACGCCATCGCAATTTTTGCACGCTGCAGAAGCTATCCACGGCGACCTTGGTGTGATCCAAAAACAGGACATTGTGCTGTGCATTTCGTACTCGGGAAACTCTGCAGAAATTGTGAATCTTTTGCCTTTTCTGAAAGAATATTCTACTGCTTTGATTGGGATGACGGGAAATCCTGACAGCAAACTCGGGAAAATGTCAGACATCATCCTCAATACACACGTAGAAAAAGAAGCTTGCCCCAACAAATTGGCGCCAACAAGTTCTACAACTGTGCAAATGGCTCTTGGTGATGCGCTTGCGGTTTGCCTGATGGAGTTGAAAGGTTTTAAAGATGTGGATTTTGCAAAGTTCCATCCAGGTGGAAGTTTAGGGAAAAATCTGACGGCAAAAGTGGAGCAATTTGTTTCTAATAACAAACCGGAAGTTGAACTTGAAACTTCAATCCGAGACGTTATTATTTCTGTCAGCGGATCCAAACACGGAATTACGGTTGTCGTTGAAAACGAAAAAATCATTGGCGTCATCACAGATGGTGACATCCGAAGAATGCTCTTGAATCAAGATGATATTTCGAAAGTGAAAGCTTCTGACATCATCAGCAAAAACCCTAAAACCATCGATAAAAATAAGCTTGCAAAAGAAGCAATGCAGATTTTGAAAGAATATAATATCGGACAATTGGTAGTTACAAATGACGATCAATATTTTGGTATTATTGATATTCATAAATTGCTGGACGAAGGGATTAATTAAAGAGACAAGAAAAAGGTAAAAGATTCCAATCGAAATCATTTATCAATCATAATTTATCATTTATAAAAATAATGAGTGAAGAAAAGGAAATGTCCTTTCTGGGGCATATTGGAGAACTGAGATCGCATTTAGTAAGGTCTATTTTGGCAATTGTGGTATTTGCAATTATTGTCGGATTCAATATCAATTGGGTGATGGATCATATTTTTTTCGGTCCTACGAGGAGTGATTTTTTCACGTTCAAAGTTGTGAATCATCTTTCCAGAGAATTGACTGGAGCAGATAGTTTTATTTTGCCGGCACAATTCAGCGTTCAGCAGAAGCAGTTGTTCCAGCAGTTCAATGTGATGATGGCGGTTTCTATTTTCTCTGGATTGGTTTTAGCGTTTCCTTATCTGGTATGGGAAATCTGGCGATTCATTAGCCCAGCACTGATGCCAGCGGAAAGAAAGAACTCTATTTTCTACATCAATTCTGTTTGGATCCTCTTTATGTGTGGCGTTTTGACGGGTTATTTTTTGATTCTGCCTTTCGCAATCAATTTCGGATTGCTTTTCAAAGTTTCGGACAATATTGTTCAATTGTTTGATTTGTCGGATTACACCACTCTATTTCTACAAGTTACGATAGGAATGGGCGTTGTTTTTCTATTCCCGATAGCGGTTTACATTTTGACTTCCATCGGAATTCTGACACCAAAATTCCTTAAAACTTACCGACGCCACGCGATTGTTTTGATAATGGTGGTTGCGGCAATCATTACACCAGCAGACGTCCTAAGTATGATGGCAGCGGCACTTCCTTTGGTTTTGCTTTATGAAATCAGCATCATAATGTCTAATGTCATTTTCAAAAAAATGCAGAAGAGAAATTTGAATAAAGACCTTACTAAATTGTAAATAACGGCCAAAAATCATAAAAGAAAAGTCAGCAGTTTTTACATTGCTGACTTTTTTTATTTTCTAAATTAAAAGAGAAAATTGATGATTCTATCCCTTAATAATTTCTTTTCTTATTCTACTTAGCGAAGTGTCTGTAATCCCAAGATAGGAAGCAATATTTTTGAGTGGGGCAAATTTCAGAACTTCTGGTTTTACTTTAATTAAATCTAGGTAACGTTCTGTCGCAGATTTGGTTATCACTTCTACAGATTTTTGTTTTAAATAAAAAAGCTGGTAAGACATCCACGCTCTTCCCCATTCTGCAAGCGCTGGAATCGTCAAAAACATTTCCTGAAAATTCTCAAAATCTATCTTCCAAACCACGCAATCCGTTTCCGCCTGAATGTTTTCCATCGATGGAATTCTTTGAAAGATCGAAGACGCTTCTATTACAATGTCGGATTCTGTAAAAAAATTGATGGTGATGTCATTATTATCAATATCAAAAACAAAAGAACGCGCAACTCCGCTTTCCAAGATGAAATACTCATTGGAAACTTCATTTTCTTTTAAGAAAAATTCGCCTT
>JAGNPP010000163.1 GCA_017989575.1 Chryseobacterium sp. | reverse complement strand
ATATTGAGAAGTAAATATTATGAAAACGCAAACTGATAGCAACCTAATTCTAAATTATCAGAACGGTGACGAAAACTCACTTTCTATACTGATAACGAGGCACAAGAAAGATTTATTTAGCTTTATCTACTATAAGCTGATGGATGAAGATCTGGCGAATGACATCTTCCAAGATACATTCATCAAAATCATTGTTACGCTGAAAGAAGGCCGTTACAAAGAGGAAAACAAATTCATCCTTTGGGCAAAGCGAATTGCTCACAATTTGATCATCGATCATTACAGACTACAATCCAAAAATATTAAAATCTCGGAAACTTCTTACGAAAATGAAGAGTTTTCCATCTTCGACATCATCAAAGAACCGGAAAATAACATCGAAGACCGATTGATAGATAAACAAATAAACGACGATCTTTTGAGAATGCTCGTAATTTTGCCAGACAACCAGCAAGAGGTTATAAAACTGAGATTTTTCGATGGCTTAAGCTTCAAAGAGATTGCAGATCATACAGATACGAGTATCAACACTACGCTTGGTAGAGTGAGATATGCGCTAATCAATCTCAGAAAGATTATGGAAGAACATAAAATTATTTTGACAAAATAATAAATAATTAATAATAAAGATTTTCTTTTGGCGTTATTGTTGTAAAAGTCAGCCTATGAAAAAAATCGACACTTTAACAACGAAAGCCTTGATGCCCAAAAAAGAAATAATCAATTTTTTGCTGAATTATTCTAAGAATATTCAGTCCCTTAAAACTAAAAACAGAAAAGTAATTTTAGTTTCTAAAAACTAGGATTTTTTGATTTTAATAATTGATTTTTATGATTTGAACTTTCCTACGTGGATCAAAAATGATTAGATTTGTGCCTTATGAAAAACGTAAGGCACATTTTTTTTGATCTGGACAACACACTTTGGGATCACCGCAAGAACGCATATTTGACCATCAAAGATTTATTTTCTAAGCAGGCTATTTCTGATAAATATAAAATCGATTTTGAGGAATTTCACACCGCATATCACATCATCAATGAAAGACTTTGGGAACAAATCCGTGATGAGGAGATCGACAAAGAATATCTGAGAAAACACCGTTTCTACGACACTTTCTTGAAATTTGGAATTGATGACCAAGTGCTTGCAGATTATTTCGAACATCATTTCTTAGACGAGATTCTGAAATATAACGAGTTGGTTGATGGCGCTTTGGATTTGCTAAATTATCTGAAAACTAAAAATTACAAAATGCACATCATTTCTAATGGTTTCCAAGAAGTGACTGAGAGAAAATGTATTCTGTCCGGAATTGCAGATTATTTTGAAACCATTACAAGTGCAGATTCTGTCAACATCAGAAAACCAAGACCTGAAATTTTTGAATATTCTCTCAATCTTGCAAAAGCTGAAAAATCGGAAAGTATTCTCATTGGAGACGACTGGGTTGCGGATGTCAAAGGCGCGCAGAATTTCGGAATCGATGTTATTTTCTTCGATGTTTTGGATGAAAATCCGTTGGAAGAAGGTTTGAAATTCATTAAACATTTGTCTGAAATCAAACATTATTTATAAACAGAAAAAGCCTTTCAGATTTGAAAGGCTATTCTTTTATTTAAATTTTCAGAAAATTAAATTCCCAAACTTTCTCTTACTCTTTTGATCGTTTCAGTTGCGATAACTCTTGTTTTTCCTGCACCTTCTTGCAGTTTAGTTTCCAGCTCATCCAAGTTGTTCATATAATATGTGAACGTTTCTCTTTCCTTCGCGAATCTTACCAAAATCAAATCTAAAAGTTCCTTTTTCGCGTGTCCGTAACCGAAATTTCCTGCCAGATATTTTGCTCTCAATTCCTCAGTTTGTTCTGGCGTTGCAATCAATTCATAGATGGCAAAAGTTTTATCCGTTGATGGATCTTTTGGTTCTTCCAAAGATTTGGAATCACTTTCGATGCTCATTACTTGCTTTTTCAGTTCCTTTTCCGGTAAGAAAATATTGATGATATTTCCTCTCGATTTTGACATTTTGTGTCCGTCGGTTCCGGGAACATATTTGGTGTCTTCCTGCAATTCCGCTTGAGGCAAAACCAAAACTTCACCCATTTGATTGTTGAATCTCGACGCAACATCTCTCGCAATCTCCAAATGCTGAAGCTGATCTTTCCCAACAGGAACGATTTCCGCATCGTACAACAAAATATCTGCTGCCATCAAAATTGGGTAGGTAAAAAGTCCTGCGTTCACGTCTTGCAATCTGTCAGCCTTATCTTTGAAAGAATGCGCCAAAGTCAATCTTTGGTAAGGGAAAAAGCACGACAAATGCCAAGATAATTCGCAAGTTTCTGGAATATCACTTTGTCTGTAGAAATAAGTTTTTTCTGTGTCTAATCCGCAAGCAAGCCAAGCTGCAGCAATCTCGTACGTATTTTGTTTCAGTTCTTTTGCATCTTTAATTTGAGTCAAAGAATGAAGATTGGCAATGAACAAAAAAGATTCGTTGTTTGCTTGTTTGGACAATTCTACTGCGGGAATGATGGCTCCCAACAGATTTCCCAAATGTGGTGTTCCGGTGGCTTGTATTCCGGTTAGGATTCTAGACATTTTAATCAGTTATTTCCGCAAAAATAGGGAAAATTTAGAATTTAACCGGAGTTTTGGATTGTTTACGATATTTAAATTTCAATTATAAAAAATCAGATTCCATAGATTTCTTTAAACAAAACCGCTTGCCTTCTGGAAATTTCCACTTGATTGTCATTAGGCAATTTGATCATCAGATTTCCACTGAACCAATTTTCGATGTTTTGAATGTAATTGATATTGAAAATTGTATTTCTGTTTGCTCGGAAATATTTTTCTTGAGGAAGTTTTTTCTCAATGACGTTTAACGAGCGTGTAAGAACAGATTTTTCATTTCGGAAAAAGACTTTGGTGTAATTGCCTTCGACTTCGAAAAGATAGATTTCCGAGATTTTTACCATCCAACATTTTTCGCCGTCTTTGATGAAAATTTGGTCTTCCAAATCGAGTTTTTTGTCCTGCTTTTCTGTTTTTTCGGCAAGTTTCAGTTTGACTTTTTCGATGGCTTGGGAAAGTCTTTTTGAATTAATAGGTTTCATCAAATAATCTAATGTGTTGTATTCAAAAGATTTGATGGCAAACTCGTCAAAAGCTGTTGTGAAAACGACCATCGGAACATTTTCCAGCATTTCGAGAAGTTGGAAACCATCTTTTCCAGGCAACTGAATATCAAGAAAAATTAAATCCGGATTTTGAGAACTAATCAATTCAAATGCAACATCAGCATTTTCTGCTTCGGCAATGATTTCTACTTCCGGAATCTCTTTCAGCAAATCTTTCAACTCGTTTCTGGCAAGTCGGGAATCCTCAACAATGATGGCGGTAATCTTCTTCATTTTTCAAATTTAAATCGTGAAATTGTCTTGATTAATGATAATCTCAGCGGTCACTTCATTATTTTCTTCGGAAAGTTTGAAGCTCGCTTTGTCATCAAACAAAAGTTTTAGGCGTTCTTCGATATTTTTCAAACCGATTTTCGTGGAATTTTCGTTTTGAGAAATGCTTCCCGTATTTTTCACAATAAGATGCAGATTATTGTTATTAATGAAAGTTTTGATGTCAATTTCGCCACCATCTTTCAAAACGGAAATGCCGTGTTTTACAGCATTCTCCACCAACATTTGCAAAATCATTGGTGGAATTTGAATGCTTTTTGTTTCAGGAGAAATGTCAAGTTGAAAATGCAATCGGTCTTCGTATTGAATTTTAGAAATCTCCAGAAAATTCTCTACAGTTTCTACTTCTTGTTCCAAGGTGACAAAATTCGTTTTTCCTGATAGCAACGAAGATCGCAACAATTCTGAAATGCGGGTGATCATTTCTTTTGATTTCGCTGGGTTTTCCTGCACTAATCCTCGGATATTATTAAGACTGTTAAAAATAAAATGAGGATTGATTTGGCCTTTCAAAGTATTAAGATTGGCTTCTTTGAGATTTTTTTCGATGTCCAGTTTTTGTTTCAGTTCGTCCTGTTTGCTTTGGTAGATTTTATAGGCATAAATGAAAACCAGCCAATTGATTGTGATAAAAAGGAAGTAACAATAATTAACGAGACGTTTTTCCAGAATTTCACTTTTAATATTCATTTGGCTAAAATCAATATTCATAATCAATCCATTGAAATAGAGTAATGTAGGCCAAAGAACAATCTGAAAAATGACGTGGAGAAAAAGAACAAACGCTCCAATAATTATGATGTTTTTTAAATGTGAAATGTTCTTTCGAGAAAGCCATTCTGTGAAAATGACGATGAGATTGGAAATGATGTACAGAAATAAGGATACAATAAACCACTCAGAAATATAAACACTATTTGGGTTCACTTTATAAATTTCTGTGTAAACCAACTTTCTGAGTGTCAGTAAAAAAAAGATAGTGCTGGCTAAATAGATTATCGTGAAAACGTGATATTTCCAGTTTCTGAGCAATGTCACAATTGTAATTTTGGATGGTTGATTTTACGAATTTACTTGAAAGTTTTTTTACATCATCATTTTTTTTGCAATGGCTATCAATAAAACAAAGATGAGGACGAAAATATAAGCGACAAATGCCAAAAGATAAACCAGCAAAGTTTTTAAAATAATTGATGTCCAACTTTTCTCAGGATAAAAACCTTTGTAAAACCAAATTGCCATCAATGGGATGATAAGATTGTAAATGATTGATAAATTGACAATTGCTTCCGTGTTATTCCTTAATGAAAAATAAATAGGATAAGTTATAACAATACTAATCAAAGTGTAATAGGTCTGGAAAAAGGCGTTCATAATTACGTGTTCGTAATAGTTTTGTCCCCATTTCCGAAATGCCAAAGATGTAAAAATTGCAAAAACCGGAACCATCAAAAGCATAATGAACGAATTATAACTGCTATAAAAAGCCATAAATTTTGACATTTCAGGCGTCCAATTTCCTCTCTGCTCAAAGACTTTTTGCATTATTTTATTAAGTCCAAGAAATTGATAGGATATAAATGCAGAAAATCCACAAAGTAAAAACGCCAAATAAAGCGGTTTGTAATGGTTTACTCGATTTCCATTGATGAAGTCCAATGCCGTTTTTCCCGGATTTCGGATAATATTTTTGATGGAATAAAAGAAACCCTTGTTGGTGTGAATCGCCAGATATTGAACTTCATCGACAAGATATTTCCTGTCGATGCGCTTGTACTTTTTCTGTCCGCAATGGCTACAGAAATTTTGATTGATCGTAGAATTGCAATTCTTGCATATCAGAACAGTGTCAGTAAGTTCCATTGTTTTGAAATATTAAATATCTTTCTCGAAGAACAAATAGATGTAAACCGCAAATCCGAAATTTGTAGAAGTGGTGGATGTCAACTGGTAGCCATTCTTAGCATATTCGTCCAGCTTTTCCTGAATTTCCCTTTTTGATTCTTTTGCAATATGCTCGGAATCCAAGGTTAATTTTGTGTAATAGATTAATGATTCTACTTTGTAATCTTTCATAGTTTTAATGTTTTAAAGAATTAATATTTAAGTTAAATTAGATTAAAATAATTGAGTGAAAAAGTCAATGATTTTAACAGCGATTTCGATGAAAATGGTAATCATAGTTTCAGGTTTTAAAATTTTCTTAAACAAATGTAAAACACCGAACGATGCAAATTCATCAAAAAATGACGAGTGGTAAATTGGAAATGATGAAAGGAAAATGTTGAGAATAATTTTAAAAATCCGGCAGGAACCCATAAACATTAAAAAGATTCTTATATTCGTGAAAAGAATTTCACAAATGGAGAACAACGACGTTTTATCGCCGAAGATTTTTAAATCCATCCAAAGCCTATGGATTTTGCTGGCAATCTTTGTAGGTGTGGATTTTATCACCAATTTCTTTTATCCCAAGCAAAAGGATTCTTCGTTGGCGAAGGTTTTTGATTTTTTCTCTTCTGCGCTTCACTGTTTGTTTTTTCTCTGGTATTTTGTGATTAATAA
>JAGNPP010000162.1 GCA_017989575.1 Chryseobacterium sp. | reverse complement strand
ACACCTATTCACAAATGTCATATTGCGCAGCCATAGAAACAATGCAACCCGAAGATAGAAAAGCATTGCACAAAAATTACCACGACAACCATTACGGTTTCCCAATCCATAATGATGATGAACTTTTCGGAAGATTGATTATGGAAATCAACCAAGCCGGACTCAGCTGGGAAACGATTTTGAAAAAAGAAGATTCTTTCCGGAAAGCTTACAGTAATTTCAGTATTGAGAAAATTGCGGCTTACACGGAAACAGACCGTGAAAGATTGTTGTCCGACGCAGGAATCATTCGAAATAAATTAAAGGTCAATGCAGCGATTGAAAATGCAAAAACGATTTTGGAACTGAAAAAGGAATTTGGTTCATTCGAAAAATGGCTGGAACATCACCATCCGAAAACTAAGGAAGAATGGGTAAAACTATTCAAGAAAACTTTCAAATTCACAGGTGGCGAAATCGTTGGCGAATTCCTGATGAGTATTGGTTTTCTGAAAGGCGCACATTCTGAAAGTTGTAAAATCAATGAAAAGATTTTTGCTGTGAATCCGAAGTGGAAGGAGAATAAATAATTAAGACACTTCGACTCCGCTCAGTGTGACTTTTCTAATACTAATTCCAACACTTAAGCAATGTCAGTCTGAGCATTTCGACTCCGCTCAATATAAACTCTGTCGAAGACTTTTCAGCATTGTCAGCCTGAGGCTCTCGAAGACTTTATCATTTCTTAACTTTTTCAGTCTGAAAAATTCGCCTTAAATTTGTAGAAATCTAAGAAAAGTAAATGGAAAGTAAAAAAGAATTCTTCCTCGAGTGTTACAAACTTGGGATTATCAAATTTGGGCGTTTCACACTGAAAAGCGGGATTGAAAGTCCGTTCTACGTGGATCTTCGTCCGCTCGCTTCTGACCCGAAAATATTAAAAAAATTGGCCAATTATCTTTTGGAAATGCTTCCGCTGGATAATTTCGACATCATTTGTGGTGTTCCTTACGCGGCGCTTCCGATGGCGACGGCAATGTCTTTGGAGAGCTATCTTCCGTTGATTATCAAAAGAAAAGAAGCCAAAGCTTACGGTACCAAAAAACTGATTGAAGGAATTTACGAAAAAGATCAAAACTGTCTTTTGGTTGAGGACGTTATCACTTCCGGAAAATCACTTGTAGAAACCATTGATGAAGTAGAAAATGAAGGCATCAAAGTTTCTGACATCGTTGTAGTTCTGGACAGACAACAAGGTGGAAAAGAAAAATTGGAAGCGAAAGGCTACAAAGTTCATTCGCTTTTCAACATTTCCGAAGTTGTGGAGATTTTGAGAGAAGTGAATTACATTGATAAAGCTGAAGTGGCTAGAATTCAGGATTTTGTGAGCGGAAATCAAGTTGTTTTTGAAGAGAAAAAACGTTTGTCTTACGAGCAAAAACTGGAATCAGCAGAACATTCTTTCGCTAAGAAAATCCTTGAAATTGCGATTGAAAAAAGGTCAAACCTCATCGCTTCTGCAGATTTTATTACTACAAAAGAATTATTGGATTTCGCAGACTTTGTTGGCCCTCACATTGTGGCTTTGAAAACACACATCGATATTTTGAATGATTTTGATGCAGACGAAACAATCCTTCCATTAAAAGATTTGGCAACGAAACATAACTTCCTATTGATGGAAGACCGCAAATTTGCTGACATCGGAAATACGCAGGAATTGCAATTCTCATACGGAACTTACAAAATTTCTAACTGGGCAGATTTGGTAACTTCTCACGTGATTGGCGGAAGCAAAAGCTTAGATTGCTTTATGAATGTCGGTGTTGTCGCAATTTTAGGAATGTCTTCGAAAGGCACTTTGACAGATTCTCATTACCGCGAAGAAGCTCTTAAAGTAATTGAAAACCATCCAAGTATCATCGGTTGTGTGGCCCAAAACGAAATTTCTGACCAACTTTTACTCTTCACACCTGGTGTAAATCTTGGAGAAACGGGCGATGACAAAGGTCAACAATATAATTCTCCGGAACACGTTATCAAAAATTACGGAACCGATTTTATTATCGTTGGACGCGGAATTTACAAATCCGAAGAACCGGAACAAGAAGCTTTGCGTTACAAAAACGAAGGTTGGAAGGCGTATTTGGAAACGCTGTAATCTTTAAAATAACATTAACAAAATGACCCTTTCGAAGTTTAAACTTTGGAAGGTTTTTTTATTTCTGTCACTCCGAACAGTAATACAAAAATTTTAACAAACATAAAATCCACTTCATCAAAAAAAATCATTAGTTTTGATAAGTACTGATTGTTCCTGATGAAGCGTTTTTTTTGTGTCTTGGTTTCGTTTTCTTTTAATTTCTGGGCGGTTGCTCAGCAAGACAGCATTCGGTTGAATATCAAACTGAATGACGACCAAAAATCCATCTCTGTGGAGCAGACTTTGGTTTATCACAATCCGCATCAAAAATCCATTAGTCAAATCAAACTTTTGAATTGGGTTTCGGCTTATCAGAAACGGAAAACGCCTTTACTTAAAAGAAAAATCGAAGATCGGAAAAATGATCTTTATTTTGCGAAAGACGAACAATTAGGAAAATTGGAAAGTCTGCAATATTCTTATAACACTACAACATCAGAGATTCTTAATACCAAACAAGAGAATATCTTTATCCCACTTTCCGAAGCTTTGAAATCTGGAGAAAGCATAACGATTAGTTTAAAATATCAAATTAAACTTCCAGACGCACGTTTCACGGGTTATGGAATCAATACGAATCATATTCTGCTGAAGTATTTTTTCCTCGTTCCAGAGACTTTCGAAGATGAAACTCAGAGCAATTCTTTCTATCGCGACACCGAAGAAACCGCCAATGCAGGTTCATTTTGGAAAGTGAATTTTGAAGTTCCAAAATATTGGAAAATCTACTCTAATCTCATTCAAAACAATGATTTTGAGTTTGAAGGAAAATCCATAAACGATCCAGAATTTCAAATCTCAAAAGAAATTTATCCTGAATTTTCGTTGAATATTGATGGGCAAAATGTAAAAGTTGATTTGGGATATCAAACTAACGAATATCAGCGACAAATCTTAAGTTCAGTTCTGACGAATCATTTAAAATTCATAAAATCAAGAACTGGAAATCTTCCAGAAAAGCTTTTCATTACTGATAAATTTATGAAGAAGGAAGAGTTTATCGGGATCGATGACATCAAGTTTTGGAAATTCAAATTCCAAATGTTTACGGATTATGAAAAAACGGATCTGGATTACTTTAGCACCATTTCCAAAAAAGTGATGGACGAGTTTTTCATTAATGATAAAACCAAAGATCATTGGCTGAAAAATGGTTTGAAATCATATCTCGAAATCCAATATTTGAAACAAAATTATCCTGACCATAAACTGATAGGAAATCTTGCAGACAATGCCAACATCTTCGGAATCAAACCTTTGAAAATATTTCACGCTTCGAAACTGAAACTCTCGGAGCGTTACGGATTGGCATATCATTATATTTACACGCAGAATCTGGACCAAAAGATTACAACGCCATTTTACAAACTCAGCAATTTTAATACAACAGCAATCAGTCAGTTTGAGACAGGAAGTTTATTAAATTATATTTCTGAATATCAAGGAAATGATTCCTTTGATGCTTTCCTGAAACAGTATTTTTCCGAGAATTATAAAAGTAAAATTGTTGGCGATGATTTCTTAAAAAATCTAGAAAATCATTCTAATGGAAAATCTACTTTCCTGAAAAAAATGATGGCAGAAAAACACAGAATTAATTTTAATCTGAAAAACTTCGAAGCCCAAAAAGACGATTACCGGGTTGATATTCATAAAAACAATTCGGAAATCATTCCTCTGAAAATAGAAACTGAAAATAAATCTGGCAACAAATCTACTTTTTGGAAAAGTGGAAACGAGCAAAAAAACGACTCCATTTCTGTCCCTGAAAATAACACTACGAAAATTGTTCTGAATGACGATTACATCTTCCCAGAAACCAATTTCAGAGATAATTATCTTTATACAAAAGGGCTTTTTTCTAATATGAAAAAGATTAGATTCAAGTTGATCAAAGACATTCAAAACCCGGAATATAATGAGGTATTCTTGACGCCGAGATTGACATTCAATGCGTATGACAAGATTCTTTTGGGAATGAATTTTAAGAATCAAGGGATTTTTGACCAAAAATTTGATTATTCCGTAACGCCATATTTCAGTACAGGAACTGGAAAACTGACCGGTTCCGGAGCTTTGGGCTACTCTATTTTGCCACCGGATAGTTTCTTCAGAAGTTGGAATTTTGGTGTTTCAGGCTCTTATTTTCATTATAATAATAATTTGGCTTATAAGAAGTTTGGCGCTTCCACATCACTGAATTTCAATAAAAATCCGAGAAGTGCAATTGGCAGAACTTTGTATTTTGGCTACAATTATTATGAGCGGGAACTCACGCCAACAATGATTATGGCTAATGATTATGCGAAATACAACCTTTGGAATCTTGGCTATGCCTACTCAGACAACCGGATGATTCACGAGCAATATATTGGCGGAAATGTGCAATGGATGGAGGATTTTCAGAAGATTTCTGCGGAAGCATTCTACCGTTGGGAATTTGCGAAAGACAAGAAAATAAGTTTTCGGTGGTTTGCTGGCTATTTTGTGAAAAACGAAACCAAAAATGCATTGTTCAATTACGGAATTTCGCGGGTGTCCAACTATTCATTTTCATACGGATTGTTGGGACAAAGTGCGACTTCGGGGATTCTTTCGCAACAGTTTATTTTGGCTGAGGGCGGTTTTAAATCTTTTTTTAATACTTCGGTCAATCAATTCATCACGAGTATCAATGTGGATTCCCATCTGTGGAAATGGTTTAATCTCTATGCAGATGCGAGCGTTTACAAGAACAAAAACAGAGCAACACAGTTTATCTGGGATTCTGGTGTGAAGGTGAAGGTGATTCCGGATTTCTTGGAGGTTTATTTCCCGGTTGCTTCCACCTTAGGCTTTGAACCTTCGTTTAAAGATTATGGCTACAGAATACGATATACCTTGGTTCTGAATCTTGGCGCATTGGTGAATAATCTGAGACGCGGTGTTTTCTAGGTTTTTCAAAAATGTTAAATGTTTACAATAAAAAAGGCTTCCTAAAATTAGGAAGCCTTCTATTTTTAAGAAAAACTATTCTTAGTTTTTGATCACTTTTTGAGATACTTTTTCTCCGTTTACTGTTCCAGTTACGATGTAAACACCTTTTGCAAGAGAAGAAACGTTAAGAGTAGAACCTTCAGTTACTTTAGCAGTTTTTACAACTTGACCAGCAGTATTGATGATTTGGATATCAGCAGCGTTAGCGAAAGCGATAGCCTCTCCAACTACAGTGTTTTTAACTAAAGAAGCTTTAACTTTAGAGAAATCTGCTACAGAAAGACCCTCTGTATAAGTTACAGAAACTTCTTGAATTCTGATTTGTGCAGATTCTCCAGTTTGACCATTCTTAATCGTAATATTAGAAGCAGGAGTTGCAGCTGTTACAACATAAACAGCAGCATCTGCAGGATCCTTAACTGTAGGAACCGTTACTCCGTCTACAGTGATAATAGCAGTCATAGGAGCGTAAATATAATTATTGAAGCCGTCAGCTTTAATTCTTACAGAATTGATTTTAACACCTCCTACAGCTTTTACAGCAAAAGAATTACCGTTTCCATCAGCATTGCTAGAATATAGTCTTAGATTTGTTCCTGTATTGTAGTACTTTGGAGTATTACTAGCACCATTCCCAAGTGCCTCATAAGTTAATTTACCCGCTACTACATCACCAGTTGTAACGTCTTGAGCATTGGCAAAGCCTTGAGCTGACATTACAAAATTAAAGGTAGTTTGAGCTTGCGCAGTGATTGCTACTGCTGAAATAGCTAAAAATGTAAAGATTTTTTTCATTTTATTAAAGTTTAAAAATTGTTTTAATTATTTATTTAAAGGGTTGCTAAGTTAATAAAAAAATACATACAGCAAAATTTTATTCGTTTTTTAACATTTA
>JAGNPP010000016.1 GCA_017989575.1 Chryseobacterium sp. | reverse complement strand
GGAATAATATCCCAAGCCTTTCCAATACAGCAAAACTTCATCTTCCGGAGCCTTGTGGAGTTCCTCAACATTCGGAAATCTTTCTTTGAATCTGAGATAATGGCCGAGACCTTGTTTTACTTGAGTTTGCTGCAAAAGAATTTCGCATATCCATATATTATAAGGATGCTGATTTTCTCTCCAAGGAAGTTGTCTGGCATTAGTATCATACCACTTTATTAGCTTTTTCCCAATGTGAAGAAAATCAGCATTTTGTTTGTTTGTTTTCAAAAATATATCTTATATTTGCACACCAAAAATATAAAGAAAATTATAAAATGACAAAGGCAGAATTGGTAAATACCATCTCGAACAAGCTGGGAGTAGAAAAGAATGATACACAGAAAGTTATAGAAGCATTCATGCAAGAAATCAGAACCTCTATGTATAATGGAGATAATGTTTACTTAAGAGGCTTTGGTTCTTTTATCATCAAAACAAGAGCGGCTAAGACAGGAAGAAACATTTCTAAGAACACAGCAATTGAAATTCCTGCCCACAATATTCCGGCTTTCAAACCTTCAAAAACTTTTGTAGAAAAAGTAAAAACTAAAGTTGCAGTTAAATAAAAATATAATAATATAAACGTATAAAAATATAAATTATGCCAAGCGGAAAAAAAAGAAAGAGACATAAGGTTGCAACTCACAAAAGAAAGAAAAGAAGAAGAGCAAACAGACACAAGAAGAAGAAATAGTAATTTTTCAACGTCTTATACATATAAATATAGTTGGTCTTTTGCCAACTATATTTTTGTTTTATATTTACAACCTAATTTAGTAAAAAACCCGTTTATGAAGTTATGAAGAAAGAACTGATAATTTCCAATGAGGAAGACGCATCAAAGATCGCATTGTTGGAAGATGGACGCCTTTTTGAACTTCACGAGCAGAAAACCAAATCCGATTTTGTAGTTGGTGACCTATTTTTAGGGAAAATAAAAAAACTTGCCCCAAACCTGAATGCCGCTTTCGTGAGCATCGGGACAGACAAAGATGCATTTCTGCATTACCAAGATCTGGGACCTCAATTTCTATCCTATCAGAAATTCCTGAAAAATACGATTTCCAAAAAACAACAAACCCCAAGTCTCAAAAATGCCGAGCACGCCAAAGACATCGACAAGATGGGAACGGTGGACAAAGTGTTTACTGCAGGCGATGTTGTATTACTTCAAATTACCAAAGAACCGATTTCCACCAAAGGACCCCGTATTTCCACGCAGATCTCTCTTACTGGAAGATTTTTGGTCTTAATTCCTTTCGATAATAAAATTTCGATCTCCAAAAAAGTGAGCGACGGTGCTGAAAAAGAACGTCTCAAAACTTTGATTGAAAGCATTCGTCCAGAAGGTTTTGGTGTGATAATCAGAACAGTAGCTGAAGGGAAAAAGGTAGCTGAACTTCATAATGATATGAATCAGCTGGTGAAAAAGTGGGAAACAACTTTCAAGAATATTCAGAAAAACAAAGTTCCGAGTAAGATCTTGAGTGAGGAAGACAAAGCATCTTCGATTCTAAGAGACAACTTCAACCAGGACTTCGTAAGCATCATTTGTGATGACGAAAAAATGGTAGAGGATATGAAAGCTTACATCGAAGTAATCGCTCCGGAACGCAAAAATATTGTTCAATTTTACGATTCTCATATTCCACTTTTGGAATATTACAATGTTGAAAAACAGTTGAAACAGAGTTTCGGAAAACACGTGAACATTCCTGCATCCAAAGGTGCTTATCTCGTAATCGAGCATACAGAAGCACTTCACGTAGTGGATGTGAATTCGGGAAACAATATTTCATCCTCATCAACGAACAAAATGCACGCTTTGACAGTCAATAAAATGGCGGCCACAGAGATCGCAAGACAACTTCGTCTTCGTGATATGGGCGGGATCATCGTGGTGGATTTC
Organism: Chryseobacterium sp.; assembly: GCA_017989575.1. GTDB lineage: Bacteria > Bacteroidota > Bacteroidia > Flavobacteriales > Weeksellaceae > Epilithonimonas. The sequence continues at coordinate 15,888 of JAGNPP010000016.1, read as the reverse complement.
ATTGATATGGTGGATGCGGAACACAGAAAAGAATTGTACGAACATTTCCGAGACGAAATGAAACGCGACAAGGCAAGGCACAAAATTTTACCACCTTCCAAGTTTGGTCTCATCCAGATGACAAGACAGCGTGTCCGCGCAGAAAAAAGCATCGAAACCAACGAAGAAAATCCGAACAAGGACGGCGAGATCATCGCCCCGATCGTGATCATCGAAAAGATGGAAGATTCCATCAGAGCTATTATGGCGACAGAGAAAGGCAAACTTTATCTGCACGTGCATCCATTTGTGGAAGCTTATCTGACCAAAGGTTTGGCAAGCATCCAAAACAAATGGTTTATCAAATACAAAAAATGGGTAACTATCATTCCTAGAGATTCTTTCAAGATGTTGGAGTTCCATCTCTACAACGCTCAGAAAAAGGAATTGATCAGCTTTTCCAATTAAAAGAAATTCAAAAACTTTGTCACATCGTAGGCAAAGTTTTTTTTATTTTTTCCTTTAACTAATATTTAACGCCAGTCCTCTGTTATTTAAATATAATTGTGATATTTTGGTCATACTTTTGATGCTTTAAACTTAAATAAAAATATATGTCAGGAAAAATTTTATGGATCGATGATGAAGTAGATCTTCTCAAACCTCATATCGTCTTTTTGGAAAACAAAGGTTACAGCGTAACACCTGTGAATAACGTGAATGAGGCTTTGGATTTGATAGAAAAAGAACGATTCGTTTTGACACTTCTTGATGAAAATATGCCGGGAATTTCTGGATTGGAAGCCATCCCGATGATCAAAGAAAAAGACAACGCGATCAAAATCGTGATGGTGACCAAAAGTGAGGAAGAACACATTATGGAACAAGCGATTGGCTCGCAGATTGAGGATTATATCTTGAAACCGGTGAATCCAAATCAGGTCCTTTTGTCGCTTAAAAAAATCCTTCAAAGCGAATCTCTTGTTGAGCAGAAAACAATCGTAGATTATCAGCAGGAATTCAGAAACTTGAGTATGGAATTGTCTTACTTGAGAACCTATCAAGATTGGGCAGAATATTATAAGAAAATCCTGAATTGGGAAGTAAAATTCGATAAAGTTTCCGATAACGAATTCGGCGATCTGCTTCAAAATCAAAAAGAAGAAGCGAACATCCAGTTCTCAAAATTCATAGAAAATAACTACGAAGATTGGCTTCACGGCAACGATAAACCGATGATGAGCCACACGCTTTTCAAAGACAAAGTGAAACCAGAAGTAGAGAACGACAAAGTGCTTCTCTTGATGGTTGATAATTTGAGATACGACCAGTGGAAAGTCATAGAACCACTATTCACCAAGTTCTACAACAAAACGTCCGAAGATTATTATTTCAGTATTCTTCCGACTGCAACGCAATATGCTCGTAATGCATTTTTCGCAGGATTGATGCCATCAGAAATCGAAAAAAGATTCCCGAACAACTGGTTCAATGACAACGAAGAAGGCAACAAAAACGAATTCGAAAGAGACTTTTTGGAAGACCAAATGAAACGTTTAGGCTTATCCAGCAAATCAATGAAATACCTGAAGATCCTAAACTCAGATTTTGAAAGAAAGGTTTTAGAAGATTTCAATCAGCACAAAAACAATGACCTTTTAGTGATTGTTTACAACTTCATCGATATTTTGTCTCACGCAAAAACCGATAACAATATTGTAAATCAGTTAATTAGAGACGATAAAACCTTCAGATCGCTCACGTACAACTGGTTCGAGAATTCATCATTATTGAAAATCATCAAGTTGGCCGCAGAAAGTGGATTCAAATTGGTGATCACGACCGATCACGGCACAATTTATGTTAAAAAACCTAGTAAGGTAGTTGGCGACAGAGAAACCTCCACCAACATACGATACAAAACCGGACGAAGTTTAACCTACGAAGACAAAGACGTTTGGGCAGTCAACGACCCAGGCAAACTCTTTCTACCAAAGGGAAATCTAAGTTCAAAATATATATTTGCGAAGAACAATATATTCCTAGCATACCCAAAAAACTATAATCACTTTGTGAATTATTACAAAGAAACTTATCAGCACGGTGGGATTTCCCTCGAGGAGGTTATCATCCCGATAAGCATATTAGAACCCAAATAGTTTTTTCATAGTTTATTTGATTTGGGTTTACCGGGGCGGAAGAAGCGAATGCTTTTTCCGCCTTTTTTGTTTTGGGAGCAAGACGTTTGGTTCTTCTTTTCACCAGTCCAACCCGCTAGTAATTTATCCTGAGCTTGTCGAAGGGCTATATCTTTTTTGCTTTACAACGTTTTGTCATCCAAACAAAATTTGCCCAAAAAGCAAAAAAGGATGCCGTTCCTATCGGGGCTATGTTGAGGTTTGGTATTTCTTTTCACCTTTCAATAATTAGCCTTGTCAAGGTTTGGAACCTTGACAAGGCTAAAAGTCGAATTCAATATTTCTTTTGACCATTCAATCCAAAATCCCGAACTTTGAAAAATCATTCATCACCCATCATTTATCAATTATAAAAACAATGAAAATCATTTCCTACAACGTCAACGGAATCCGCGCAGCTTTTACAAAAGACTTCCTTGGCTGGCTCAATGTCGCAAGTCCGGATGTCATCTGCATTCAGGAAAGCAAGGCTGGAAATGACCAAATTGATATCGAGAGTCTGGAAAAAGCAGGTTATCACAGTTATTGGCATTCTGCGGTGAAGAAAGGTTACAGTGGCGTAGGAATCGCCTCCAAAGTGAAACCAAACCACGTAGAATCTGGTTGCGGAATCGAAAGTTATGACAACGAAGGCAGAATCATAAGAGCAGATTTTAACGGCTTTTCCGTGATTTCCGTTTATGTTCCTTCTGCGTCAAACATCGAAAGATTGGAATTCAAAATGCAGTTCTGCTTTGACTTTTTAGAATACATCAAAGAACTCAGAAAAACAATCCCGAATCTCATCATCAGTGGTGATTTCAATATTTGTCATCAAGCAATTGACATTCATAATCCAATTGGATTGGCAAACACTTCCGGATTTCTTCCAATGGAAAGGGAATGGATGACCAAATTTATGAATGAAAATAGTTTGACAGACAGTTTCCGACATTTCAATGACCAGCCGGACCAATATTCTTGGTGGAGCTACAGAGCTGGTTCGCGAGCACGAAACAAAGGCTGGCGTCTGGATTACAACTTCGTCTCCGAACCTTTGAAAGAAAAAATGACTAGAGCGGTAATTCTCCCAGAAGTTAAACATTCCGATCATTGTCCGGTAATGGTAGAACTAGAGGTATAAATGATAATTGATTTCATTCAGTCGTAATTTATCATTCATCATTTATCAATCATCATTTATAAAAATCCGTGCACGAGCAATTCAATCTTATCATAGAAATTCTGGGAACCATTTCCTTTGCAATGTCGGGCAGTTTTGCTGCGATGCAAAAACGCTTGGATCCTTTTGGCGTTTTGATTATAGCGTTCGTAACGTCGGTTGGTGGCGGAACAGTGAGAGATTTGTTATTGGATGTTCCGGTTTTCTGGATGGTCGATATTTTGACATTTGTGTTGATTCTTTCCACTTGTGTGTTGTCAATGATTTTCAAATCGATAGAGAAAAACTTTAAAGTAACGCTGTTTATTTTTGATAGTTTTGGATTGGGATTGTTTACAATCATCGGTATTCAGAAAGGTCTTACTCTTGGTTTTCACCCTTTGATATGTTTGACTTTGGGAACCATCACCGGTTGTTTTGGTGGAATTATCCGAGATATTTTGCTGAATAGAATTCCATTGATCTTCCGAAAAGAAATCTATGCTACGGCGTGTATTATTGGAGGTGGAACGTTTTTGTTGTTGTCTAAATTTTCAATCTTATCTTACACGTTGGTTCAAATTTTTACAATTCTTCTGATTGTGACAATTAGAACATTAGCGGTGAAATACCATTGGAGAATCCCGAAATTCTATGGCTACGAAAGTAATCAAGAAATGTAGACACCCGAATCATAGCCCTGATTGCAACGGCATCCTTTTGTGATGAGGTACGAAGAGCAAAAGATATAGCACTTCGACTACGCTCAGCATAAATTACAAGCAGGTTCCCGGCTCCTAAAAATGAAAAAGGATTGAAAATGTTTCAACCCTTTTGATTTTGTAATTTAGAACTTTCCTCGTTGTCTCATGTGAGGATTGTGCATATGTTTTTGCATTGTCGGCATTTTCATTTGATCTTTCATCATTTTGATTTGATCTGTCATCATTCCTGCCGAATCCAATTGCTTGGCTTCTTCCAAAAGTTTTTGAGCATCAGATTTTCTACCTTTCGCAAGTGCTGATGCAGCTAGATTAAGTTTTGCCATTGCTCTGTCGTGCTTCATATTCAAACCATAATCCAGCGCTTTTTTCATCAATCCTTCCGTTTTCGTTGGGTGGTCTTGAGCAGTTGTCAAAGCCTGTAGATAATGGAAATAACCGTATTGACTCTTGTGAAGTTGAGATTTGTAATTGGTAATGCTGGATAAAAACTTGGTCGCTTTTTCCATATTTTGTTTTCTCAATTGCCAAAAAGCCAATAGAATATATTCGTTTTTGAAGAAAAGCGCAATTGGAATCGCAGACAAAATCACCAAAACTACGCCCCAGCCAATGTTTCGGTTGAACATCAAGTAAACGCCCAAAGCGATAATGATTGCAGCAATTACGAATTTTATGTACTTGTTCATTTTTAAAATTTAAGTTGCAAAGATAATGATTCACGACCGAATTTCCGAATAGCAACAATATTGATTTTTGATTTTAAATTATTAATGAAATTCTGTCATTGTATTTATTTAATTAGTAATTTTAATCTTTGATAATTGATTGATTATCAATAATTCTTAGTATTACTTAAAATATTAACGTTATGAAAACAATGAAAAAAACATTTACGTCCATTCTTTTGCTAACGGGCATTTTCTGTTTCTCGCAACAAACGGCTAATCCTCTTGCAAATACAGAATGGAAAGGCATTGCAAGTATTCCCACACCTGCCGAGGTTATTTTTAAATTTAATACAGAAGACCTAGAATTACTTTATCTGGGAATGTTGGTAGAGAAGATGAAATATTCCTTCACAGAACAAGGTAGTTTAAAATTGGTGAAAATCCTCGGAAAATCCCCTTGCAATATCGAAGATGAAGGCTTGTACAAATTTCAAATCGCCAATGATACCTTGACTTTTACAATCGTAAATGATGATTGTGTGGACAGGGAAACCGCTTTTGGGGGAAATAGTTACAAAAAAGTTTTACCAACTGCTGTTGCCAAATAAATTAGGAATTAAAAAACGTCCAAACCACTTTTGCTTTCACTTTTCCGAGGATTTCTTCCAAGGTTACAAGGTCTGCTTCTTTGATTCTTTTGACAGATTTCAATTTTGTCAAGAGCATTTCTATGGATTTTGGACCAACGCCGGGGATTTGTTCCAATTCAGATTTGATGGTCGAATTTGTTCGTCGTGTTCTGTGATGTTTCACGCCAAATCTGTGTGCTTCGTCTCTCACACGTTGAAGGATTTTCAGTGTCTCCGCTTTTTTATCAATATACAAAGGAATCGAGTCTTCTGGGAAATAGATTTCCTCCAGACGTTTTGCAATCCCGATGATTGTGATTTTTCCGTACAATCCGAGTAGTTTCAAACTTTTGACTGCGGAAGACAATTGTCCTTTTCCTCCATCAATCAAAATCAATTGTGGTAAATCGTCTCCTTCGTCCAGCAATCTTCTGTAACGGCGATAGATGACTTCTTCCATCGTTTTAAAATCATCTGGACCTACAACAGTTTTTGGGTGAAAAATTCTGTAATCTGCTTTGCTCGGTTTCCCGTCTTTGAAAACGACGCAAGCCGAAACTGGATTCGTTCCCTGGATGTTCGAGTTGTCAAAACCTTCGATGTGTCTTGGCTCAACTGGCATATGAAGCAATTTTTGCATCTCTGCCATTATTCGGTTGGTGTGTCTTTCTGGGTCGATGATTTGGACTTGCTTCAGTTTTTCGAGTCTGTATTCTTTCGCATTTTTCTCAGAAAGTTCCACGATTCTTTTTTTGTCACCCACTTTTGGAACAATCAATTTCACATTTGGAATTTCCAAACCGAGATGAAAAGGAATCAAAATCTCTTTGGATGTGGAATCAAATTTCTGACGAATTTCCACCAAAGCTTCCTCCAGCATATCTTCATCAGTCTCTTCTAAAACTTTCTTGATTTCAGTTGTGAAACTTTGAACGATTGAACCATTCCTGATTTTAAAATAATTAATGTAAGCCGCCGTTTCATCACTCGTCATTCCAAAAACATCCACGTCATCGATGCTTGGATTCACGACGGTATGTTTTTCCTGATAATTCTCCAGAGACTCGATATTGTTCTTAATCATCTGCGCTTTTTCAAACTCAAGATTCGAAGCAAAACGAAACATCCTTTCTTCCAAATATTTCTTGGCAAATCGGAAATCACCTTTGATAATTCCTCGGATGGCTTCTACTTTTTCGTCATAATCTTCCTTAGATTCTAGGTCTTCGCAAGGTCCATTACAATTTTTGATATGATACTCCAGACAAACTCGGTATTTTCCTTCTGCAATTTTCGATGGTGCCAAATTCAGATTGCACGTTCTGATTTTATAAAGATTTTTAATTGTATCAAGCAGAACTCTAGCCGGTTTTACTTTGGCGTAAGGTCCAAAATATTCCGAGCCGTCTTTGATTTTTGTTCGGGTCAGAAATATTCGCGGGAAATCTTCATTCTTGATGCAAATCCACGGATAAGTTTTGTCATCCTTGAGCATTACATTATAGAAAGGTTGATGCGCTTTTATCAGATTGTTTTCCAATAAAAGTGCGTCATATTCGCTGTTCACAACGGTTGTTTCCAATCTGTGAATCTTCGAAACCATTATTCTGGTTCGGTAGCCATTCTGGTTTTTGTTGAAGTAGGAGAGGACTCTTTTGTTAAGATGTTTTGCTTTTCCAACATACAGAAGCTGGTCGTTTTTATCATAATAACGATAAACGCCGGGTTCCGATGGAAGGGTTTTGAGCTGAAGTTCTAAGTCGGGATTCACAGGACAAATTTACGGAATGATATTGATTCTTGAGAAAAGTTGAAGCTATATTTCTTTGGTGAAAAAATCTTCTGCGCCTACGGAAATTGGAAGGTAAAGTCTTTCCCATCCATTGGAATCCAGCATTTCCCAGCTGTGTCCTTCGCCAATTGTGTCTTCTGCAAGAAGAATAATTCCAGGTTCTATAATAAAAGTAGAACCATCACTCACTTTAAATCTGAGTTTTCCCTGGATTGTCACTACATATTGTTTTCGAGGTGCAGGATGTTTTATTTTCTCCCATTCCTCAGTTTTGTTGCTAATCCAGAAAGTATTTGTGTTCATAGGTTTTAGCGTGGGAATTGTTCCTCTTTCGAAGCTGGAAAGTCCATTTTCTGTGCTGAATAATCTTATGGCAGGAATTGATTCTGTTCCCTCGTGTGGATTTTCGCTTGTATCGCCCTTTATTCGCTTTACCTTCATAAAATATTTTGTATAGTTTAAAAATACGACTTTAATTTTCAATCTAGAGAAAGTCCTTCTTTGAAGATTTCACGGATTTTAAAATCTTTACGGTTTTCCGTTTTTTTATTTTTAGTCAAAAAACTATCTTTATAAAATGAAAATCCTTCACACCGCCGATTGGCATCTCGGTAAACGCCTAGAAAATTTTTCCCGTTTGGAAGAACAAAAACTTGTAATGAATGAGTTGGTAGAGATTGCTGATGCTGAGGAGGTAGATTTAGTTCTCGTTGCGGGCGATTTATTTGATAATTTTAATCCTTCGACAGAAGCGGTAGAATTATTTTATAAGACTTTGAAACAGCTTTCCAAAAATGGAAAACGTCCCGTCGTTGGCATTGCAGGAAATCACGATTCGCCAGACAGAATTGATGCGCCAAATCCATTGGCAAAAGAATGTGGAATCATTTTGATTGGACATCCAAACGCAGAAATTCCGATTTTCGAATTGGAACATTTTAAAATAACCAATACTGATAAAGGTTTTATTGAATTAAAATTAAATCAATTCGATTATCCGATAAGAATCCTGCACACAGCTTATGCCAATGAAATCCGTTTGAAAGAATATCTTGGAGAAGACAATAAAGAAGTAGCGCTCAGCAATTCTTTGCAAAATACGTGGCAGAATCTAGCTGATACTTATTGCGACAACAATGGAATCAATGTTTTGATGGCGCATCTTTATATGATGAAAAGAGGCGCGGAAAAGCCTGAAGAACCGGAAGGAGAAAAACCAATTATGATTGGAAATGCCGATTTACTTTACACAGAAATTATTCCATCTCAAATCCAGTACACAGCTTTGGGACATCTCCATAACTTCCGAAATATCGGGACTTTGGAGAAGCCAATCATTTATTCGTCATCGTCTTTATGCTACAGTTTTAGCGAAGCAGGACAGAAAAAATCGGTCAATATCATTGATTTAAAACCTTCCGAAAATCCTCAAACCAAACCCGTCGAAATCAAAAGTGGAAAACCGCTATTCCGGAAAACCTTTGATAATGTTGTTAATACAGTTTCGTGGTTGATGGAAAATCCAGAAACTTTGGTAGAACTGACCTTAGAAAGCGACACTTTCCTGAAAGCTGAAGACAGAAAGTTGCTTTACCAAACGCATCAAGGCATTATCCATCTCATTCCAAAACTTAAAAATGATATGATTAATTCTAATGAAATAGATAAAACCATTAATTTAAATCAGGACATTCAGGATTTGTTCAAAGATTACTTCAAATCGAAAAATCAGAATCAAGAGCCGAATGATGAACTAATGACTATTTTTAAAGAAATTTTACATTAAAAAGGTTTCGAGAACCTCAGTCTGACAATTTTCACACAAACTCACAAACTCTCCAACTCTCCAACTCTCCAACTCAAAAATTCTCCAACTCAAAAAACCTCCAACTCAAAAATGCTTCCACTCAAACTCACTATTGAAGGACTTTATTCCTATCAAACCAAACAAACCATCGATTTTTCGGAACTGACTCAAGCTGGTCTGTTCGGGATTTTTGGGGCTGTTGGTTCTGGGAAATCATCGATTTTGGAGGCGGTGAGTTTTGCACTTTATGGCGAAACAGAAAGGATGAATAGCAAAGACAGTCGCGCTTACAATATGATGAATCTCCGTAGCAATCGGTCTTTCATCGAGTTTGATTTTCAGAATTATGAGAATGGAACGTTTCGCGCCGTTCGGGAGTTTAGAAGAAACGCGAAACGTTTTGATGATGTCAAAGTTTACAACACTTGTTTCTACGAAGAGAAAAATGGTGAGTGGTTTCCACTGGAACATACAAATGCTTCTGAAATTCTGGGTTTGAGTTATGAAAATTTCAAGCGTACGATTATCATTCCGCAAGGTCAATTCAAGGAGTTTCTGGAGTTGAGAGCCAAAGACCGAACGCAGATGATGAAGGAAATCTTTGGACTTCACAAATACGATTTGCAGGATAAAGTTTCCACTAAAGTTTCCGAAACCAAATATGAATTGGCTGAATTGGAAGGAAAACTTGGAACTTTTGAGGAAGTTTCTGAGGAATTGATTAATGAAAAAAAGGAAGAACTGAATCTTTCTAAAATTAATTTTGGGCAAGAAAAAGAAACGCATAATCAACTTGAAATCAGTTTTCAGAAACTTAAAAATCTTAAAACCGATTTTGATAATCTTAAAATAAAAGAGGCTGAATTTCATATTAAAGAAGTTGATAATGAGAAGTTTCAAAAACTGGAACAGCAACTGGAGGTTTTCGAAACTGCGGAAAGAAACTTCAAATCTTTGTTGATGGAAAAGAAACGCTTGCATTCTGAAATTAATCAAAATAAAAAAAATCAAGAATCAAATAAGATTGAATTTGATGCGCTTTCTGATACTTTAAATCAATTAAAACAGAATATTTCGGCATTAGAAAGTGATTTCAATCAGCTCGAAAACAGCAAACAACAAGCAATTGATTTGTTGAATATTTCTAGAATTTTAGATTTTAACACTCAGAAAAATCTATTGTTGGACAGAATTGAAAAAGGCGAAAAGACCATTTCAGATTCGAAGCAGAAGGAAATTGAGATTCAAAAAATTATAGATATTGAATCCAAATCTATTTTGGATTTAAAGCTGAAAAAAACGGACACAAAAATCTTGATGGAAGTTGATATCTGGTTTCAAATTAAGAAAAACTTTCAAACTGAGTTATCTAATTTCCAGCAAAATATTCTTTCAAAATCGGAAGAAATCGCCAAGCAACAGATTTTGTTGAATGAGTTTCCTCAGAATTGGAAAGAGGAATTTTCAAGGCAAAATCTTTCTCTGAACGAGAAAAAACTGAACCATCAGAATCAAAGAAGTCATTTGGAATTGTCTCAAAAACTGTCAGAATTTGCTCAGAATATTGAGAACGGAAAGTCTTGTCCGCTTTGTGGCTCATTGGAACATCCGGAAATTTTGGTTTCAGAAAATGTTTCGGAATCAATGAAAACTTTACATTCAGAAATTCTTCAAATTGAAAACGCAATTGAAAAAATAAGAGTTGATGAGAATAAAATTGAAAAAATTCTGGAACTGAAGCAGCTTCTGGAAAATCAAAAAGTTGAATTGGAAAATCAAAAATCAGAATCTGATAAAAAATCGAAATTACATTCTGAACAATTTATTTGGACTCAGTTTGATAAAGAAGATGAATCTCAATTTTCAATACGGAAAACGGAAGCTTTGGAACTCGAACACAATATTTCTTCTGCTGAGAAATTGCTTGACGAAAATCGGAAAATATTTGAAAATCAACAGAAAGAATCCAAACGTTTTGAAGACGCAATTCTTGATTTTAAAAATAAAAAAATCAGTCTGGAAACTTCTATTTCTGATTTGAAAAGTAGCTTGATGGTTTTGGATTTTAGAGAATTTGAAAACGAAAAGCCAGCAGAAATTAAAATTGAATCTGAGAATTTGTCAGCTAAAAATAATGCTGTAGAAAATCAATTCAAACAATTTCAAAAAGATTTGTTGGAAACGACACCAAAAGTTGCTTCGAAGGAAACCTTGCTTTCTCAAATTTCAAAACAAATTGACGAACTTCAAAAATCGGAAAAGGAAAATCTTGAAAATCTTAAATCTGTTTTAATGAAATCTTCATTCAAAAGTGTTGAGGAAGTTGAAACGATTTTGTCTCAGGATTATGATATTCAGACGACTAGAAAGGAGATTCAGGAATTTAAAATCAGTTTTAATACGCTGAAAGAAATCATTAATTCTTTAAAATTAAAATTAACTGAATCCAACTTTGATGAAACAGTTTTTGTGGACCGAGAGAAGGAATTTTTTGGTTCTCAGGAAAATATTTTGCAATTACAAAAGCAATTGACGATTGTAGAAAAGCAACTTTCCGATTTGCAGAAAAGCTACGAAACCAAGAAAGAATTGATTGTTGAACAAAACAAATTGATGCTTAGAAAAGCCAATCTTGATACGCTTTTTAACCTTTTCAAAGGAGCTGGTTTTGTGCAATATGTTTCGTCGATTTACCTGAAACAACTTTGTGATAATGCGAATATCAGATTCCATAGAATGACTAGAAATCAACTCAGTTTGCAAGTCAATGACAAGAATGAATTTGAAATCATTGATTATCTGAACGAAGGAAAAACGAGAAGTGTAAAGACTTTATCCGGTGGACAGAGCTTTCAGGTTTCATTGAGTCTGGCTTTGGCGTTGGCAGAAAGTGTGCAGTCGCAGGCAAAATCTGACAAAAACTTTTTCTTTATTGACGAAGGTTTTGGAACGCAAGACCCAGAATCTGTGAATTTGGTCTTTGAAACATTGATGAATCTTCAGAAAGAAAATCGAATTGTCGGAATTATTTCACACGTTGAAGAATTAAAAGAGAAAATCCCAATATCTCTGAACATTGCTAAAGATGAAGAAACTGGAAGTAAGATTGAAATGATTCTGAGTTAAATCTTTCTATTTTTCGCCAACATCGGAATCGAAATCAAACCCATTACGAGCATAATTAGGATTTGCAAAGGCAATGTGATGAAAGAGTAGGCGAGTCCCAATTCTCCGCCTTCTACGGCGTCTTTTCCCATCGAAATGAATAAGGCAGTGAAGCCAAATTTCATTGCCAAATTAAAAGCGCCAATTCCGCCACTTGCTGGGATTATCATTCCTAAAGTTCCGACTACTAAAATAAAGCAACCGTCAGCAGGCGTAAAATTGGAAGTTTCCGGAAGTGCAAAACAAACCAAATAAGATGCGAAAAAATAGCAAATCCAGATTCCTGTTGTGTAAAGTATGAATTTTCCTTTATGTTCCAAAGTCAGAATGGATTTTAAACCTTCGATGATTCCTTTTCCGAAATCAACAACTTTATTATAGATAGAAAGTTGTTGTAATGATTTTCTGAAAATGAAAAATAATATTAAGACAAAAGCAACAAAGCCTAAGATAATGTAAGTCAGGTTTGAATCTGATTGAGGCGTTGCTTGATTTTTTTGTTGAGTCGCTGCCTTGTAGAAAGCCAAAAGTGCATCATATTTGAAAATCAAAGTCAGTAATGCGAAAATTCCCATACAGACCAAATCGACAACCCGTTCCAAAATAATTGTCCCAAAAGACTTATCAACAGGAACTTTTTCAACACCATAAAGCGCTGTTGAACGAGCAACTTCACCACTCCTTGGAATGGTTAGATTCATCAAATAGCCGAAAGAAAGTGACCAGAGTGAATTGGTATTAGAAATCTTGTGACCCATCGGTTCCAACAAAAGATTCCATCTGATGGCTCTAAACCAATAAGCTGTTACGCCAAAAAATCCAGCAAAAAGTACCCAAAGATAATTGGCTTTTTGCAAAGAACCTTTGATCTTATCAAAGTCCAATCCTTTCAGTGCAAGCCAAAGAAATAATCCGGCAATTGCAATGGAAATTAAAATTGTAAGAATGTTTTTGAGCAGTGATGGTTTTTTCTCTTCCAAGATGTTTTTATGTTAGAAGATTGGTTTTTTCGTCTGGGAAAACGATTTTTGGCTGGAAATCCTTTGCCTCTTCCGGCGTCATCTGTCCGTAAGCAATGATGATAATGATATCTCCCTTCTGGACTTTTCTCGCAGCTGGACCGTTCAGACATATTTCACCGGATTTTCTTTTCCCTTTGATGACGTACGTGTCGAAACGCTCTCCATTATTGACATTTACAATGTAAACGCGCTCTCCAACGATTAAACCTGCGGCTTCGATGAGATCTTCATCAATGGTAATGCTTCCAATATAATCTAAGTCCGAAGCTGTGACGCGGACTCTGTGGATTTTCGATTTAAAAACTTCGATAAACATAGGTGCAAATTTACATTAAATATATAAAAGAGTAAAAATTATGTATTCAAAAAAGTTATTGTAATTACCTATGATTTCATACTTGTATTTTATGAATTTATGAATTTTAATAAAATTTTAATTATTTGGTTCGATTGTTGATTAATAGTGGTGAATCTTTGAAACTGAATCATAAAAAAATGAGTGTTTTCGTAAAATATTGATTTATCAAAAATTCATCATATCAAATCGAAACATAGATTTTTATCTAAATTTTATAAAAATATTTGCACGATATTAAAATTGTCTTATATTTGCTATAACAACATAACTTTAATTAATAAATATTATGAACAAGTCTGAATTAATCGACGCTATCGCGAAGGATGCAGAAATCACAAAAGCTGCTGCTAAAAAAGCTTTGGAATCATTTGTTGCTAACGTAACAGAAACACTTAAGAAAAAAGACGGTAAGGTTTCCCTAGTAGGATTCGGTACTTTCTCTGTATCTGAAAGAGCTGCTAGACAAGGTATCAACCCTGCAACTAAGAAACCAATCCAAATCGCTGCAAAAACTGTTGCGAAGTTTAAAGCTGGAGCTGATTTGGCTACTGCTGTTGCTGGTCCTGCTACAGGTAAGAAAAAATAATTTTATTTGAGTTTCTTCAAATAAAAAAACCGTCGCAAGACGGTTTTTTTTGTTTTTATGTCATCAAGAATTTTCATCATCCAAAAGATGTCCGAAAAAATCTTTCTTGGTTTTAAGATATGATGCGCTGGACAAGTTAGACTTGATCTGCAAAGGAATTCTCGAATTGAAGTTGATATCACTATCCTCAATGATTTTAATCTTTTCCGGATTGTTTGTCATTAGATTTAGAGACTTTACTTCTAGTTTTTTTAGCATTTCTATCGCAATGTCGAAATTACGATCGTCTGCTGGCAATCCTAATTCAAGATTAGCTTGAACGGTGTCAAAACCTTTCTCTTGCAAAGCATATGCTTTTAATTTATTAATGATTCCGATATTTCTGCCTTCCTGTCTGAGGTAGATTATCATGCCTCCATTTTCCTGCATATATTGCATTGCGGAATTAAGTTGCTGTCCGCACTCACATTTTTGGGAATGGAAAACTTCTCCAGTGATACATTCGGAATGGATTCTTACGTTAACGGGTTTGGTTAAGTCGGTATCTTTAGCAATCAACGCCATATGTGGCATCCAGTCTTTCTCATTTTCAGAAAAAGCCATCATTCGGAATTCCCCAAAATCTGTGGGGACATTCGATTCTGCTTGTAGTTGTAACATCAAATAGAAAGGAGGTTTAGTTAGAAGACATAGATCCTGCCTCAGTGGTTTTGCTTTGTGCAGCTTCCAAAAGATTCATGTTAGTTTTGATCTTAACCATATGTCTGTTCAGAACTTCGTCATCATCTTTTGTCATAAACTTTCTGAGTTTCTGAATGCTTTTGTAATTCTTCTCAAAATCTTTCAAAGATTTGGTTTTCGAAGAAATATTAAGTTCTCTCACAGAGTTCAAATAATCTGTAAGTGCACTTTTCAGATATGAAACTTCTTTATTCACCGCATCATTTTTGAATTTGGGAAATGTAGAAATCAAATTGCTGATGGAAGAAGCATAAACGATAGCTTCTGGTGTAAGATATGCGTAAGTATCAGACAATAGGTCAGAATGAACCTGTTCCGACGCTGCTGAATTTGTAGAACAAGAATTTAAAATTGCTGATATTGCGATTGCCGATAAAAGCTTGGCTAAAATTTTCATTTTTTCTGCATTTTTTGATACAGGATTGGATTAAGGCTTTCATCATTGTACATCTTCATCTGCTTATAAAGCTTCATCTTAACTTTACCATTCTCAATATCAGAAAGCAACTGATCTATAGCTGTGGAAAGATCTTTTTTCTGTTCCAAAAGTACATTTAGTTTTTGAGAACATTGTAATTTGTGATCTTCAGAAGCATCTTCCCGAGAAGCTTCGATAGACATATGAAATATTTTCAAGGATAAAATCGAAAATCTATCTATGCACCAAGCTGGCGTTTCGCTGTTTATTCTGGCATCCGGTTTCGGCGTTATAGTCTCGAAGTTTTTGTAAAACCAAAAATCAATTTGTTCTACCAAATCTGTTCTTTTTTGATTTAATTTATCAATTCTTCTCTTGATTTTTAAAGCTTCCGAAGGGTCGATATCTTCTTCTCTGATAATATCTTCCAAATGCCACTGAACGGTATCAATCCAATTCTTAGAATACAAAATCCATTCCAAAGAGTTGACCTGGAATGGATTATTTTCTTCAGAATTGACATCGTCTTTGAGGTGATAATCTTTAATAGATTGATTAAAGATTTCCCATGATTTTTCTGTTAAACTCATTTAATGCTTCAGATTAAGAAGGATCATTATTGGTAGATGAAGCGTCTTTTTTCTTGTCATCTTCTTTCA
>JAGNPP010000161.1 GCA_017989575.1 Chryseobacterium sp. | reverse complement strand
ATATTGGGAAGAATTGCACCACAAATTCCACGAACCACTCTCCAAGCATCGTGGAATTTGTGGTGCAATTCTTCCCAATATCTTGCATCGTCAGGATTGTTCCCCTGGATATACTTGTAGCTGATCTCTGGATACCAAAAATCGTAAAAGTGCAATGCGATAAATGCTAAAATCACAGCTCCTGAAATAATCATATTTCTGGACATCCAAGTGGAGTTTGCAGAACCTTGGTTCATCGCGTACTTCACAGGTCTTGCGCTGTTGTTTCTGATTTCTAAAACGAATCCCATCACAAAATGGAAAACGACTGCGAAAATCAAAATCGGTTGCATCAGAAACTGAACCGCCGGATTGTATCCCATAAAATGTGAAGCCGCGTTGAACGCATCCTCGCTAAAAATGGAAATCATGTTGGTGGATAAGTGCATCACCAAAAAAATCAGCAAAAACATTGCTGAAATTGCCATAGCATATTTTCTGCCTATTGAAGACGTAATCCCTGCCATAATTCTATTGTTATTTTGAATTTTCACAAATTTAGAAAAATGTTGACTGACTTAACATTGAGAAATGTCAGAAAAATACAGTTTGTAATCTTTCTAAATAACTTTAATAGAATGTTAATAATATTTCTAGTTTAATAATCATTCTCTATTAAATAGTAATAAAAAACCTCGAAAAATAATTTCGAGGCCTTGTTTTATAATTCTTTTCTCAATCTTGCGACTGGGATATTCAGTTGTTCTCTGTATTTTGCAATCGTTCTTCTGGCGATGTTGTAACCTTTTTCTTTCAAAATTCCCACAAGAGCGTCGTCTGTGTAAGGTTTTCTCTTGTTTTCTTTGCCAATCGCTTCTTGTAGATGTTGTTTTATTTCTTTGGTTGAAACTTCCTCACCGTCATCGTTTGTTAATGAATCTGAGAATAAATTTTTCAAATAAACAATTCCGTTTGGCGTGTCGGCATATTTGCTTTTTACCACTCTGGAGATTGTAGAAATATCAAAACCGGTAATGTCAGCAACATCTTTCAAAATCATTGGTCTGATGTTTTTCTCATCGCCAGAAATGAAATAGTCTTTCTGAAGTTTTACAATTGCTGTAATCGTTTGCAGTAATGTGTTTTGTCTTTGATTGATAGCATCGATGTACCATTTCGCTGCATCCAATTTTTGTTTAATGAAAAGCGCCGCTTGCTTGTGTTCAGCAGATTTCTTATCGTGAGAGTAGGTTGTTAAGATTTCTTTATACTCATCAGAAACTCGAAGGGAAGGTGCGTTTTTGTTATTCAAAGTTGGGATCACTTGATTGTCCTTGACTTGAATCATAAAATCAGGAATGATTTCTTGATTGATGGTAATTGTCTGAGTATCAAAGTTTCCGCCAACTTTTGGTGAAAGTCTGGAGATTTCATCCAAAGCGTCTTTCAAATCTTCTTCTTCGATGTCATATTTCTGAAGAATCTTGTTGTAATGCTTGTTCGCAAGCGCATCAAATTGATTTCTCAAAATATTTCCTGCCAAAATAACAGTTTGATCTGAACTTACTTTTTTCTCAATTTGAAGCAAAAGACATTCTCTCAAATCTCTTGCACCAACGCCTGGTGGATCCAATTTCTGAACATAGTTCTCAAGAATATCGGTCACTTTTTCAATCGTTGTATAAATACCTTGTGAAAAAGCCAAATCATCAACAATAGATTTAATATCTCTTCTCAAATAGCCGTCTGTGTCGAGGTTTCCGATAACGTATTCGCAGATTTTAAGATCTTCTTCATCCACACTAGAAAGGCGAATTTGCTCCAAAAGATAATCATAAAGTGTTTGTCCTTCTGTTAAAAGTGATTGGTTGTCAAAATCTTCATCGTCAGCAGAATAGTTGCTGGAAGCGGTTTTGTAGCTTGGCTCATCATCGTAAAGATATTCATCAACATCAAAATCTGTTTCTATGCTTTCGCTCCCTTCGCTTTCGTACTCTTCGTCCGCTTTGGAGTATTCTTCCTCGGAATTTTCGTCCGCAACCTTTTCTAAAGCTGGGTTTTCTTCCAATTCTCTTTCCAATTCTTCTTCAAATTCCAAAGTATGAAGCTGTATGAGTTTCATCAGTTGAATCTGTTGAGGAGCGAGCTTTTGCCCGAGTCGCATTTGTAGATTTTGCTTTAGCATAATTTTTTACGTTTATCAATAATGATTAACTTTTACGAAGTTAGAAATTTATTTTCAAAAAACAACAAGTTTAGCACGATTTTTGATGAGTTAATAAAAGTTAACAAAAAAACCTTCAGAATATTCTGAAGGTTTTTGTTTTGTTACCAGATTTTGATTCTCTTTTCGGGAGCTACATATAGTTTGTCTCCGGGTTTGACATCAAAGGCTTTTTGGAAAGAATCCATATTCACCAATGGTCCAAAACTTCTGTAATAACCCGGTGAATGCGGATCTGTTTTTACTTGATTGGTCATATATTTATCTGTGGATTTGGTTCTCCAAACCGTTGCCCAACTCATAAAAAATCTTTGATCTTGAGTCAAATCGCTGATTTTTCCTGGATTTCCATGGTCTTTCAAATACATTTGTAGAGCAGTGTAAGCGACATTAATTCCGCCTAAATCTCCAATATTTTCGCCACTGGTAAATTTCCCATTCACGAAACTTCCAGTCACAGGTTCATATTTATCATATTGTGCAGCCAATTGTCCTACTTTTTCGTCGAAGTTTTTTCTGTCACTTTCCGTCCACCAATTGTTTAAGTTTCCATCGCCGTCAAATCTGGATCCGCTATCATCAAACCCGTGAGAGATTTCGTGACCGATGACGCCACCAATTCCTCCAAAGTTTACTGCTGGATCTGCATTGAAATTGAAAAACGGCGGTTGCAAGATGGCCGCTGGGAAAACAATCTCATTATTAGATGAGCTGTAATAAGCGTTCACCGTTTGCGGCGACATTCCCCATTCCGTTTTATCTACTGGTTTTCCTATTTTATCAAGATTTTTGGCATAGCTCCATTCTGAGATTTTCTCGAGATTGTTGTAATAAGTTCCGCCATTTGAAGCCAATTTCAAATTCAATTTAGAATAATCTTTCCATTTGTCAGGATAAGCAATCTTCACTTTGAATTTAGATAATTTTTCCAAAGCTTTTTCTCTCGTCACAGGAGACATCCATTCCAGATTTTCTATATGAACTTTGAAAGCTTTCTTGATGTAATCTACATAAGTTTCCATCTTTTGTTTCGCTTCTGGTGAGAAATTTTTCTCTACATAAAGTTTTCCAAAAGCTTCACCAAGAACACCATTTACCAAACCAAGTCCACGTTTTTCCATAGAACGTTGCTCTTGCTGGCCTTGCAGATATTTGGAATAAAAATCAAAACGGATGTTGTCCAGATTCTGATCAAGATTGCTTGCGTTC
Source organism: Chryseobacterium sp. (assembly GCA_017989575.1). Lineage (GTDB taxonomy): Bacteria > Bacteroidota > Bacteroidia > Flavobacteriales > Weeksellaceae > Epilithonimonas. Next base: position 2,719 of record JAGNPP010000161.1, on the reverse strand, counting down.
TTGTTTAATAGATCATACTTAATATATTCTTTGATGAGTCCGATATTTTTATCCGTCATCCAAGAATCCATATTTTGATAATATTTTAATTCTCCGATAATGACTTTGTCGGTGTTAACGCCAACGGTTTTCAAGTAATCCGGAAGATTGACATTTTTTACCAATGGTTTTAATTCTTCAACAGTTTTAGGATTGTAACGCAAATTCGCATCACGACCTTGTTCCAAAGTCAAAAGATCCTGAGCCAGTTTTTTCTCAAAATCTACAATTTGCTGAGCTGTTGCATCCGGATTTTTGCTTCCAAGAACTGTTTCTAGTTTAGCAACGTAATTTTTGTATTCGGCTAATGTTTTGGTGTTGGCTTCATTCACTTTTTGATAATAATCTTTACCCAAACCTAAACTTGGTCCACCAAGATAAACCGCGTTCATTACAGAGTTTTTCATATCGGCACCAACTCTCCATCCGTAGAAAGGATTGTCGCCAGAAGGTGTAACTTCGATCAAATATTTCTGCAAATCTTTGACATTTTTGATAGCATCGATTTTTGTCAATTGAGATTTGATTGGATTAATACCTTCTGCATTTCTCTTGTTCCAGTCGATGAAAGTGCCGTAAAGCGCCTGGATTTTTTCGCCTTCAGAATTAGAATCGAATTTTTCTGAAAGTACTTTGTTCAAAATATCCAATGATGCAACATCCACATCTTCCCTCAAAGCGTTGAATGAGCCCCAACTTGGTTTGTCTGACGGAATTACCGCGGTTTTCATCCAGCCACCGTTTACATAATTATAGAAATCATCTTGAGGTCTTACACTTGGATCCATATAAGAAATGTTAAGTCCTTCTTCCTTAATGGTTTTTAGAGCTTCTGTTTCTGTTGTCGGTTGTTCTGCTGTAGTTTTTTGTGATGTGGAGCAAGATTCTAAGTAGAATGTTGCAGCAATCGTCATCACGTAAATACTGATCTTTTTCATTGAGATTTATTTTAATACTTTCAAAAGTATGGAATTTTAATTTTTCATTAATGTTCTAAAATGAAAAATCCCACTCGATATGAATGGGATTTACGAAATACTATATTTATAGTTCAAGATTATCTGGGTTTCTTCTGTTGTCCCAAAAGGCTAAAATTTCGATTTTATCATTTTGAAATCTGAAGAATAATGAATAATATTTAAGGATTTTAATTTTATATATTTCATCAAAGGCAGTCTTTATTCCAATTTTAGGATTTTCAGATAGCTCTAATTGTTTTTTCTTGACTTCAAGTCTTAATTTTTTCGAAAAAGTTTCGGATGAATTATGAATATTCCAATATTTTAAAGTTTCTGCTAAATCTAGCAAAGCTTTTTTCGTCCATTTTATTTGAAACATTTATCAAGGATTTTTTCAGCTTCATCTTCAGTGAAGAATTCACCCCGATTAGCTTGGTCAATGCCTTCTTGCAATTGTTTTCTCTGCCAATCTGTTAACTTTTCTTTTTTTGAAACCTCAAATTTTATATTCAATTCCTTCAATAGCGCTTCAATTAATTTTAATTGATTTTCAGATTCGTTATGTAAAGTGATGGTGCTCATTTTAAAAATTTAAGTAAAGTTAATAAAAAATTCCTTCAGTTTTAATTGAAGGAATTTTGATTTTTATATTTAATTAATGCTTAAAACTCTGCATTTTTAGGCGTTCTCGGGAAAGGAATCACATCTCTAATATTGGTCATTCCAGTTACGAAAAGTACCAGTCTTTCAAGACCTAAACCAAATCCAGCGTGTGGCACAGAACCAAATTTTCTAGTGTCAAGATACCACCAAAGTTCGTGTTCATCAACACCGAAATCTTTCATTTTTTCAAGAAGAACATCGTGTCTGGCTTCTCTCTCAGAACCGCCTATGATTTCGCCGATTCCTGGGAAAAGAACGTCCATTGCGGCAACCGTTTTTCCGTCGTCATTCAGTTTCATATAGAAAGCCTTGATTTCTTTCGGATAATCGAAAAGGACAACTGGCGTTTCGAAATGTTTCTCCACCAAATATCTTTCGTGCTCAGACTGCAGATCGGTTCCCCATTTCTCAATCGGATATTGGAATTTACCTTTTTTATTTTCTTTCGAATTTAATAAAATCTCAATTGCTTCTGTGTAAGATACTCTCTTGAAGCGCTTTGCAACCACGTTTGTGAGTTTTTCAATCAAGCCTTCTTTGGCTCTGTCTTTTTCAGGTTTCGATTTCTGCTCTTCTTCGAAACGCTTGTCTAGGAACTCCAAATCGTCTTTGCAGTTATCCAAAACGTATTGAATTACATATTTCAAGAAATCTTCAGCAAGGTCGATGTTATTTTCAAGATTGTTGAACGCAACTTCTGGCTCAATCATCCAAAATTCAGCTAAATGACGCGTTGTGTTAGAATTTTCTGCACGGAAAGTCGGTCCGAAAGTGTAAATTCTTCCCAATCCCATCGCTGCAGTTTCACCTTCAAGCTGACCAGAAACAGTCAAGTTGGTTTTTTTTCCGAAAAAGTCCTGAGAAAAATCGATTTCTCCTTCTTCGGTTTTCGGCATATTATTAAGATCAAAATTTGTAACGCCGAACATTTCACCAGCGCCTTCTGCATCAACTCCAGTGATAATTGGCGTATTGATGTAGAAAAATTGATTTTGATTAAAGAAAGAGTGAATCGCAAAACTCACCGAGTGACGGATTCTGAAAACCGCCCCAAAAAA
>JAGNPP010000160.1 GCA_017989575.1 Chryseobacterium sp. | reverse complement strand
GCATAAAACGCATCGTCGCCAAGAATCCACTTCATCATTCTGAGTACATAACCGCCTTTGGTGTAGGATAATCTGCCATCAAAAATCCGATTAAAACTGAGTTGATTGTCAGGAATATAAACGCTTCCGCTTGGCGAACTGGTGATAAAATCTATTTCCGTTTGCAAATAATTTTGAAATTGGGAAGGACTCATCAATAGTTTTTCATAAGCCAAATATTCGCCCATTGTTGCAAAACCTTCGTTCAGCCAAATGTCATTCCACGCGCCACAAGTCAGCTTGTCGCCAAACCATTGGTGCGCCAACTCGTGGGCAATCAAATCCTGCGCATAATATCCCATCGTGGACATTGTTGCGTGTTCCATTCCACCACCCCAATTGGATTGCATATGACCATATTTTTCGTTTCTGTAAGGATACAATCCGAAGTGGTCTTCAAAGGTTTGCATATTGGTTGCCGTCCAATCCAGATTGGCTTGTACACTTGCGTTGGCCGACGATGGATAAACATAATTAAGAAATGGAAAAGAGCTTCCCGCAGTGGTAATTGTCGAATTTAATTTAACATAATTTGAAATCCCTAAGGAAAAAAGATAAGCCGGAATCGCATAATTGGTTTGCCAATAGGTGAGTTTTTTCCCATTTTGAAGAATGGTCTCAGACATTAGTTTTCCGTTGGAACCGACTATATATTCTGCAGGTGTTGTGATTTTGATGTCTAATTTTTCGATCTTATCATTCAAACTTTGCTTGGTTGGCCACCATTCTTTTGCACCAAATGGTTCTGACAAAGTCACCAACACAGGATTTCCAGCTTGTGTTTGGCTTGCTACAAATGCATTTACGCTTCCGTCCGGAACTCCGCTGTAAGTGATGGATAAAGAATCCGTGGTCTGAGCTAAAACCGAAGCTGGAAAATTAATTTTAATTTCATCCGTATTCAATTGCTGAAAAGTCAAATCTTGTCCGTGGTACTTTACATTTGAAACAGTAAGATTATCAGCCAAATCAAAATAAATATCACTGGAATTCTGCAATATTTTGAAATGCGAGGTGACAGTTCCAGAAACATATTGCTGATTTGGGTCGAGATCCAATTCCAATCTTATGTATGTCAAATCGTAATTGAGTGTATTCGGATTCACGTTGATGTCCAAAGTTCCTCTGGAAGCTCTATTCTTCTCAGCTTCTATCAGCCCTTTTTTGTCGATATTTTGGAATTGTCCAAACATTAAATTAATTGACAGGCAAATCATTAAAAATCCATAAAGCTGTTTCATCTCAATAAAATTTATATCAAATCTACACAAAAAAACCCACAAGAAATTGCGGGTTCATAATTTTATAAAATATTGATTCTAAAGATCTAAAGTCGGATCTAGCAATTGTTCCATCCTAGCTTTCACCTGTGCTACGGAACCGGAAAACTTATTGATTAATAGCGAAAAAGCCAAAGTTTTGTTGCTTCTTGTTTTGATGTATCCCGCTAAACATTTCACACCATTCAGCGTGCCAGTTTTCGCAAAAATCTGACCGTTGGAATTCACCAGAAACATACTTTTCAGCGTTCCGGATTGTCCTGCAATTGGCAAAGATTCGAAATATTCTTTATAATATGGCGACTTCATCATCTTGGCTAGAAATTTAACCTGAGAAATTGGTGTTACCGTGTGAGCCTTAGAAAGTCCGCTTCCATCCATAAAATTCAGTCCATTCAAATCAAAATTAATTGACTTCAAATGCTCTGTTACCACCATTCTCCCAGACTCGATGGTTTGATCGCCGGCTTGATGAAAACCATTGGACTTCAAAAGTGCTTCTGCGTAGCCGTTATCACTTCTTTGGTTGGTATAATTAACAATTTCTGCCAAAGTCGGAGATTTGTAAACCGTCAAAATTTCTCTTGGTTCTGGTTCTCTATCAACAATTTTCGGCGTTACTTTTCCTGTGATGGCAATTTTATTTTTGACTAAGCTTTCTCTCAATTTATTAGCCAAAGAAGCTGGTGGTTCAGCCACTTTTGTCGTCACCCAACTTCCCTCAAATTTGTCTGCAAAAACCAATTTATTGGCATAAGGCGAGATGTAAAAATACTTTTTCTGTTGGTTGAATGGATTATTGGACTGCGCTACAATCAGTTTTTCATTTCGTGGATCTATATCTTTTGTTGTTCCTACAGGAAGGTAATAATTTTTTTGCTCCAGCCAAACGATGTTTGATGGCAACTCCGCCGTTTTATTTTCCTTGAAAACCGCTGTCTGAATGATAATATCACCCGTGATTTTCTTGATTCCTTTCTCTTTTATGGCATCCAAATATTGCGTCACGATTTGTCCATAGCTCGATGCGCCACCACGATTTCCGCCCAAAGACGGATCGCCACTTCCAACGATGTAGAGATTTCCCATCAAAACGCCGTCCACATCTATGCTTCCAGAATATTCCAATTGGGTATTCCATCTATATTGCGTTCCCAGCAAGGAAAATGCAGTTTCTGTGGTCAGCAATTTGGTGGTAGAAGCTGGAACCAATGGCGCATTTTCGTTATAAGCTGTAACTATTTTTTCAGTTTTCGGATCATAAACCACAAATCCCCAGTTGGCGTTTCTAAGAACCGGATCCGTAAACATTTTATTGATATTGAATTCGATTTGTTCCTTCGGCGACAACAGTGCTTTCTCGGCTGTGATGTCTTTCACCAACAATTGCTGATCCGAAATCTGAGGCAAAGTTCCCGCAGAAGTGCCTTGTGAAAAGACGAAAGAGGACAATCCAATGCTTAAAATCGAAAAGTAATTTCTAAATTTATTCATTCTCAAAGAATTACAATTTTTATTAAATTATTTCTAATTAAGGTTTTGAAAAAAATATCTTTAATTCAAAACGTAGTAAATTTAGAGAATATTGCCAAGGTAGTTACGGGAAACCGTAATAAAAGAATCAAAATTTTGTTAAAAACAGTTAAAAATCAACCAAAAAATCTCGTTTGATGGATTTGTAAGCTGTTATCTCATCGAATTCCTCCAAAGATTTTGAAAGCAATTCTTTATAGATTTTATAATTTTTATTCTTCGGAAACTTCAATAGAATCTGATATTGATAAAGATTGTTGATCCTTGCAATCGGTGATTTCTCGGGTCCGAGGATGCATTCTTCAGGAATATATTTTCTCAATACCGAACCCAGAAATTGAGAAGCTCTGTTCAGTTTGTCTTCTTTTCTGTGTTTCAGCTCAATCATTATTAATTTCACAAATGGTGGATAGAGAAATTTCTTTCGTTCCCCAAGGAAATAATTATATATTTCTTTAACATTCTGATTTTTAATCAATTCAAAAATAGAATGCGATGGATTATAAGTTTGAATCAAGATTTTTCCTTCTCCGGAAACTCTTCCTGCTCTTCCTGCAACTTGCGTAATCAATTGGTAAGCTCTTTCTTCTGCACGAAAATCCTGAACATAAATCAAGGCATCAGCTTTTGGAATCACGACCAATTCTATGTTTTCAAAATCAAGACCTTTGGAAATCATCTGCGTTCCGACTAAAATATCGGTTTCTCCATTTTCCAGTTTTTCGTAAAGTTTTTCGTACGCAAATTTCTTGCGCATCGTGTCCACATCCATTCGGTCAACTTCGGCGTCAGCAAATATTTTTTGAGTTTCCTCTTCAATTTGCTCCACGCCAACGCCTTTTGTATTCAGATTGATACCGTGACAACTTGGGCAAGTCGTTGGTTTTCCAGCTCTGTGTCCGCAGTAATGGCATTTGAGTTCATTCGCGGATTTATGATAGGTCATTACGACATCGCAATTGCTACAATAAGTCACGTGTCCGCAGGTTTCACATTCGATGACATTGGCATATCCACGGCGGTTGTGAAGAATAATGCTTTGTTTTTTGTGTTCTAATTGAAGATTGATTTCGTCAACCATTTTTTGGCTGAAGTTTCCAATAATTTTCTTCTGACTTTGCGCTTCCTTAACATCGATGATTTCAAATTTCGGAACATCCACGTTTCCAAACCGCTCATTCAAAGGAACATAGCGAAGTTTGTCTTTCATCGCCAAATCGTAGCTTTCCAGCGATGGCGTTGCAGAACCTAGAATCAATTTTGAATTGTAAAACTCCGCCAACATCATCGCAGAATCTTTCGCATTGAAAAAGAAATTGGAATCTCTGGATTTGTATGCAGAATCGTGCTCTTCATCAACGATTATCAATCCTAAATTTTCAAAAGGAAGAAATAAAGAATTCCGTGTTCCAATCAAGATTTGAAGTTCATTTTTTTTGATTTTCCGCCAAACTTCTACCCTTTCAAAATCAGTCAGTTTGTTATGATAAAATCCGAGTTTTTTACCATATTTTTTTTCAAGACGAATAGTGATTTGTTTTGTCAAAGCAATCTCCGGCAAAAGCAAAAGCACATTTTTCCCTGAATTGACGCAGTCTTCAATTTTCTCTAAATAAATATGTGTTTTTCCGGAAGACGTGATGCCGTGGAGCAAAACGTTTTTATCTTCTTCAAAAGCTTTATTAATTTCCAAAACTGTTAACTTCTGATTTTCAGTTAATTGCTCAATTTCTTCCAGCTCGCCTTCGTAAGAATCGATTCTGTCTTTTTCGAGATAATATTCCTGAACAAGTTTTTTTTCAATGAGCGATTTTAATTGAGAATTATTGAAATTTCCCTCATCAAAAATCTCTGATTTCCGAATTGGTTTCTCAGAATTTTCAGTTTCTTTATCCAAAATCAGAAGAAATAATTCCTGTTGTTTTCTTGCATTTTTTAAACTTGAAATTATTTCTGCAAGATTATTTTTAATTTTTAATTCTTCATTATTAATTCGCAAATAAGCGATTTCTTTGGCTTTATATTTCTCCGTGATTTTTTCATCAACGGAGATATATCGTTCATCAATCAAAGCATTGATGGTTTTGATGATTTCCTTTTTGGGGATGAAAGCTTCAATCTCCTGCAAGTTCAACATTTGACGAACTTCCAAAGCTTGAAGAAGATACGTTTCATTCGCATCCAGATTTTGCCAATCAATTGTTCTTTCGGATAATAATCGGACGTAAGTTTCACTTTCCAGTTTCAAAGAAGACGGAAATGCAAAACGGTAAATTTCGCCGAGATTGCAGAGGTAATAAGAGCTCATCCAATTCCAGAATCCCAATTGTTGTTTTGGAACAATTGGTTGATTGTCAAGCAAATTAATGATTTCTTTTGGAACAAAACTGTCTTCGAATTCATCAAATAATTCTGCGACAATTCCGGTGTAGATTTTCTTTCCGCCAAACGGAATCAGAACTCGCATTCCGACTTCGATTTTATCCAAAAAATCTTCTGGAACTTTGTAGGTGAAAGTTCCTTTGAGATTGAGCGGTAAGATTATTTGGGCGATGTTCATTTTTGTCAGAAGTCGGAAGTCTGATGTCAGAAGATTATTAAAAATACGGCATTACATTGAATCGAATTCTTACTTGTCACCATAATGACCTTTTGCAGAAATGATTTCTACGGTTACAATATTTTCTTCGACACTATAGACCAAGCGGTTTTTGCTGTCGATTCGTCTTGACCAAATATTGGACTCTTGAAACTTCAAACGCTCCGGTTTTCCCGTTCCGAAATATGGATTTTCCTGAATTTCTCCTAAAAGTTGAAAAAGCTTTTTTAATAAAATTTGATTCCCAGATTTTTTGTAGAAGTCTATGTCTTTTTGCGCTTGTTTCTTGAATATTAATTCATAACTCATAAACCCAAAAAGTTTTTAATATCGTCTTTTGTTTTCAGAACAACAGCTTTTTCTTTGTTTTCCTTTACATTTTCAATTCTTCTTTCCAATTCTGCTACGTTTTCTGGAATATCAAAATACGGGTCGTTGCTGGGACTTAAGCTTTCCGATTTTTCTTCTTTAAAAACAAATTGTGCATCCAAAGCTTTCAACACTTTTTTAAGTAATGACGCTTCTTTTCTGTTTCTTGGATGTATGATAATTGATGCTGCCATCGTATTTTATTTTATTAAACCTCTACGAATTTACAATTTTTAATTTTTGTTTAAAATATCATTTATTAATCGTCATAATACTTAAACCGTATAACTCTGGAACGCTTCTTCCAAACTTCCAA
>JAGNPP010000159.1 GCA_017989575.1 Chryseobacterium sp. | reverse complement strand
TCTTATAGCAATGTCTGCTATCGCTTTGTCTTGTTCCAAAGAGAAAAAGCCAGAAGTGGATATGCCCAACAAAGGTGAAATCACAATCACGACAGATGAGTCTTTCCAAAGTGTGACCGAGGCTTTGGTAGAAAGATACATGGCACTTTATCCCAATACAAAAATTAACATTGTAGTAAGGAAAGAAGATCTTGGTTTTTTAGATTTGTTGGATAAAAAAACCAGAGTCATTGTGATGTCCCGAGAATTGTCTGATAAAGAAAAACAGGCATTTGACCAGAAAGTGGATCTTCCTTGGTTGCCCGCGAAATTTGCTGCAGATGCTGTTCTTTTTGTCGTCCCAAAAGATTCTCCTCTTGAGTCTATTTCGATGGAGGATATTTACAAAGAACTCCAATCAGACGACAAAAAAATCATATTTGATGGAACCAATTCCAGCAATCTTAATTTCGTAGCTCAGACTTTTCAGAAAAGTCCATCGGAATTAAAATTTTCGATCATCAATGGAAACGAAAATGTAGCAGAACAACTGAAAAACCATCCAGGGAAAATTGGAGTTATCAGTTACAACACCATCAGCAGACCATTTGGGAAAGAAGCAGAAAAACTGCGAAATGAACTGAAAGTCCTGAAAGTTATCAAAAATAATAAAGCATTTGAAGTGTCAAATGATAATCTGAAAAATATGTCTTATCCATTCACCAGAGTGCTCTATTTTCTTACCAATGAACCTTATTATGGTTTAGGAAATGGACTCATCAGATTTTCTTGCCAACAGTTGGGTCAGATTGTGGTGGAGAAGGAAGGACTTCAGCCTTATCACATTTTCAACCGAGAAGTACAAATGAGATAGGCTAAGTTTTAATATTTTTTTAACAGAAAAAACTTTTTTAATTAAAATAATGGTCTGAATATTGTGATTCAAACCATCGATTAATATTCTTAATAAAATAATGAAAACAGAAAATATAATGAATTTATCCAAGAAAGTTGTTCTTACAGCAGCAGTAGGTTTTTTTACAAGTTTTGGTTTTGCACAATCTTTACAAGACGGAATCAATTTTGTTGACAGCCAAAAATACGCTAAAGCAAAACAAAATTACACAGACCTTATCAATCAAAATCCTAAAGATGCAAATAATCATTTCTACTTAGGAAACACATATTTGACTCAGTTTGATCCTAATTTTGATTTGGCTCAGGAAAGTTTTAACAAAGGTCTTGCGGTAGATGCAAAAAGTTATTTGAATAAACTTGGATTGGCTTCTGTTAAGTTAGGAAAAGGAGACAAATCTGCTATCACAGAGATCCAGCAGATTGTAAAAGATTCCAGAGAGAAAGATGCAGAGGTTCTTTTCCGCGCTGGTGAGGCTTTGACTTTGTTTGAAAAATTTAGTGCGCCGGATTTGGCAATCACTTTCTTGAACAAAGCTATAGAAAGAGCTGATAAAAAAGGAGTTCCTGCAAATTATTACTACTCATTGGGTGATGCTTACAGAATCAAAAAAGATCCTGGTAACGCAATGACAGCTTATGACAAAGCAGAAGCAGTAGCGAAAAATAAAGCTTCTGTTTTCACAAGAAAAGGAACACTTTGGATGGCTGCTCAAAGATGGCAACAAGCGAAAGAAAACATTGATAAAGCAATTGCAGTAGATCCTACTTACGCGCCAGCTTACAAGGCATTGGCTGGATATAACATCAAATATCAGAAAAATACAGAGGCAACTCAGAATTTGATTAATTATGCAAAATATGCTGACGAGGATGCTTACACGCAGTTAGAGATTGCAAAACTTTACTTCGCAAACGAAGATTTTGCTAATGCTAAATCTACTTTAGATTCAGTTTTTGATAAAGTGAATGATCCTATCAAACACAGATTGAGAGCATACATCCAATATGGAGATGGCGATTATGCAGGAGCTCAAAAAAGCATCGAAACATTCTTGTCAACAGCGGAGAAAAGCAGAATCCAACCATCTGATGACGGATTGCAAGGTCTAATTGCTGCTGGAATGGCAAAAGATGAGAAAGATGCAGCTAAAAAAGCACAATTAGATGCTCTTGCAACTCAAAAAATTGGTATTGCAAAAGCAGCTAAAGATGAGACAATGAAATGGGATGAAGAATTGGCGAAAATCAAAGGCGGAATCAACACTGCTTCTGTAGATCAAGGTCCAACTTCTCCAGCGATCGAAGCGCTTAAAAAGAAAGTTGTAGAAAATCCTGCAGATACAGATTCTCTTTACAAATTGGCAACAGAATATCAGAATGTTCAGAACTGGAATGGAGCCATTTTAACTTGGGGCAAGATGTCTTCTGCATTACCAGATTGGGCGCCAGCTTATTACAGCCAAGGTTATGCTTATCAGCAAGCGGGTAACAATGAGATGGCAAAAGCGTCTTACGAGAAATTTATTACCCTTGTAAAACCTGCTGAGATAGAAGCTAGCAAACCAAGTTTGGGTTACGCATATTACTTTATTGCATTTTTGGAAAAAGATTCAAATCCAGAGAAAGCAAAACAATATGTTACAAAATCTCTTGAGTATGAGCCAACTTACCAAGATGCAATTACACTTCAAACTGCATTGAACAAATAGTAATTTAATTGATTGACAATAAAAACTTCCCGATTCCAAAGATTGGGAAGTTTTGTTTTTAGTAATTTTGTCAAATATTTTTGAAATGAAACATGAAATTTTTGATGTTCAAAAAATAAATAATCTGCGATAATAATCGACAATTAAAAATAGAAGTATGAAGTGTGATATATTGGCAATTGGAGCGCATCCAGACGATGTAGAGTTGGGATGTGCCGGAACTATTGTTAAGTTAATTTCTGAGGGTAAAAAAGTTGGAATTATAGATCTTACAGAAGGAGAGCTAGGCACTAGAGGCACTCGTGAAACTAGATATTCGGAAGCCAGTGATGCTGCGAAAATAATGGGAATCAGCCATAGAGAAAACTTAAAATTGAAAGATGGTTTTCTTAATAATTCCGAAGAATATCAACTTAAAATAGTTGAAAAAATACGAAAGTACAAACCGGAAATTGTTTTGGCAAATGCGATAGACGACCGTCATCCAGATCACGCAAAAGCTGCAAAACTTATTTCCGATGCGTGTTTTTTGGCCGGCTTAAGGAAGATAGAAACATTCGAAAATGATGAACAGCAAGATGTTTGGAGGCCTAAGCATATCTTTCACTACATCCAATGGAAAAATGTCGAGCCGGATTTTGTAGTGGATATTTCGGATTTTATGGATAAAAAAATAGAAGCTTGCCTTGCTTATAAAACCCAATTTTACGATCCAAACTCTACAGAACCAGTGACGCCTATCACTACGAAAGATTTTCTGGAAAGCCTTACTTACAGAGCTCAGGACTTAGGAAGACTTTCCGGTGTGCAATATGCAGAAGGCTTCACGACAGAAAAGCTGATTGCACTCAAAAATTTCGACGGAATTATTTGTGATTAACGAAGAAAATATTATATATTTGCACACGCAAAAACGGTGATTGTAGCTCAGTTGGTTAGAGCGCCGGATTGTGGTTCCGGAGGTCGGGGGTTCGAGACCCCTCATTCACCCACAGATTAAAAGCATTTCATTTTATGAGATGCTTTTTTTATTTAGAATTTATCAATGAAAAAGCGCATTTTAGAAGAAATGCGCTTTTGCTTTGTTTGTAAAATGAATTAAACTTCGTCGTCAGATTCTATGGTAAAAGATTTGGACTTGAAGTCTTTATCGTGTCTTTCAGAGATGACATCTTCGCCTTTTTGCTGGATGATAAAGTCTGTAGATTCGTTAAATAATTCCTGGAAACTTTTGAAATCTTCTTTGTAAAGATAGATTTTGTGCTTTTCAAAAGTTGCTTCTCCATTTTCTCCGAAGTTTTTTTTGCTCTCGGTAATGGTTAAATAATAATCACCTGCTTTGGTCTCGCGCACATCAAAGAAATACGTTCTTCTGCCTGCTTTCAACACTTTAGTGAAAATCTCATTCTCATGTCGTTCTTTAAATTCACTCATCGTTAAATATTTTTTAGAAATCTCTGTTAACAAATATAACAGATTTCTCGGAATTTCAAAATTTTTTGTTAAAAAAAGCTTGTAAAACGCTAATTTTCTTAAATTTTTGATAAAATTCCGCCCAATTTATTATGAGAACTAATTTAAATACAAGATTTCATCCGCGCGTTTTGCACTTGATTCTCTGTGTGTTATAATAATGGATGTGGTGGTTTTCAAATCCCTATCTATATTCTGCAGAATGTTTTCTTCAGTTTCCGTATCCAGTGCAGAAAGGCAGTCATCAAAAATAAGGATATTAGGTTGTTTTATCATGGCTCGGGCAATGCAAATCCTCTGTTTCTGCCCACCAGAAAGCATTACGCCACGTTCGCCAACCATTGTTTGGTATTGTTCTTTGAATTCTTCTATGTTTTTGTGAACGTCCGCTTTTTTCGCCATTTCTACGACCAAGCTAGGATTTGGCTTGTCAATCGCAAAGCCGATATTGTTCTCAATCGTATCAGAAAAAAGATAACTTTCCTGCGGCGTGTAGCCAATTTGATCTCTGTACAACTTCAGATTATGGGATTTCAGATTTTTCCCATCAATTAATATTTCGCCTTCATCAGGATCTATCATTCTGCAAAGCAGTTGCGCAATTGTAGATTTTCCGCTTCCGGTTTTCCCCATTATGGCGAGAGATTTTCCAGAGTTTACTTTGAAACTTAGATTATCAATAGCCTTTATTCCTGTGTTCGGATAAGTGTAGCTTACATTTCGGAATTCAATTTCTCCGGAGATTGGATAGATTTCGTTATTCGTATTGATGATTTCAGATTCCATATCCAAAAACTCGTTTACACGTTGCATACTTGCTTCTGCTCTTTGGTTCACAGAGGTTACCCAGCCTAGCATAGAGAATGGAAAAATCAACATATTGATGTACATGAAGAAATCTGCAATCGTTCCCACGCTCATTTCGCCAGCAATATACTTTTGACCTCCAATGACCAAAATTGCGACATTCAAAAGTCCGATTACGAAGATGATAATGGTGAAAAAATAAGCTTCTGTTCTCGCCAGATCCAAAGCTTTGTCCTGATAATCTTTGACTTTTACGCCATAATTTTTTTCAATATATCTTTCCTTGCTGAAGAATTTCACCACTCGGATTCCGGAAAAACTATCCTGTACAAAAGTCGAAATCCCCGATTGACTTTTCTGCATCACCTTGGACTTCTTGTTGATAATATCGCTCACTTTATAGATCCCATAAGACAAAATTGGCAGCGGAATCAATGTCCAAAGCGTCATCTGCAGATCTGTCATAAACATATAGACACTTGTGATGATTAATAAAATAATCAAATTCACCACATACATTACACCAGGGCCTAGGTACATTCGGATGGCTACAACATCTTCACTCAGTCTGTTCATAAGGTCTCCAATTGTAGTTTTCTTATAATCTGTGACAGATAATTCCTGATAGTGACGGTAGATTTTATTTTTCAGTTCATATTCGATTCTTCTGGAGGCCACAATGATGGTTTGGCGCATCATAAAAGTGAAAAATCCGGAAAGTAGAGAGCATCCTATTAATATTCCAGAATTGATGAAAATTACCCGGAAATACGCCCAATTGTTCTGAACGTTTTCAATAATTCCAGCCGTCTCGGATAGTTTGAGAGTGGAATAATTTTTTTCAATTATATTAATAGTCTGGCCAATGTACTGGATTTTGTAAATCGCAAAAAAATTACTCAGAATGATGAATAGAAATCCCCAAAAAAGTAAGACGCGGTGTTTCCAGAAATATGGATTGAGTGTTTTTAAAGCTTTCATTTCAGATGCTACGATTTTCCGAAGCCGATTGCAAAATTAACGATTTAAAATTTCAGAATAAACTCCGAAGCCAGAATTGAGATTTACTTAACAAATGATAGGAATTCATAAAGTCGCCTGTATATTATAACATTAATCTGTAATTTTGCCTATTAATTATTCAGAAAATGAATCCGAAACCTAAATATGATGTCGCATTGGTAGGAGCTGGGATTATGAGTGCAACGCTTGCAACGATGCTTCACGAGCTGGATCCTACCTTGGAAATTGCCATTTTC
>JAGNPP010000158.1 GCA_017989575.1 Chryseobacterium sp. | reverse complement strand
AACCGTAATCAGTTTTGACTCTTTCGCTTAATGGTTCAAACTCAGACCCGATTTTTTCAGTGACAGTCAGGTCGTCTTTGCTTCTGGATGATGTTCCGCCTTTCAAATCTTTCAGCGTTACATTCACATTATTGACCTTGCCATTTCTGGTGTAAGTTACAGCAACTTTATCGCCTGGTCTTCTGCTTCCAATCGCTAGAGAAAGGTCTGAGAATCCATTAATATCATTGTTATCAATTTTTGTGATGATGTCGCCCGGTTGGATTCCGGCATCTTCAGCACCACTTTTTTTCGTGATTTCTGTAACGTAGATTCCATCCCCAGCTTTTACATTTTTCTTTTCTCTTTGGTTGTAGGCCGCCACTTGCATTTCATTAGACAAATCTAAACTCCCAACGCCAAGGAAACCTCTTTGAACCAAACCAAACTTCTTGATATCCTCAACTATTTTTCTTGCAAGATTAGCAGGAACTGCAAATCCATAACCTTCATAATATCCAGTTTTAGATTGAATCGCCGTGTTAATTCCAATCAAATCCCCGTTGACGTTTACCAACGCACCACCACTATTTCCAGGGTTGATCGCCGCATCCGTTTGGATAAAACTTTCAATCGGAGTTCTGGATTGTTGGCTCAAGATATCGATGCTTCTTCCTTTCGCAGAGATAATTCCCGCCGTTACAGTTGAATTAAGTCCAAGAGGATTTCCAACCGCCAAAACCCATTGTCCAACTTCTGTCAGATCAGAATTAGCAAAATTAAGATAAGGCAAACCTTTCTCCTCAATTTTCAAAAGGGCAATATCTGTATTTGGATCTGTACCAATTAGATTGGCGATGTAGGTTTTTTTGTTGCTAAGAACAACTTCCAGTTTATTAGCACCTGCAATCACGTGATTGTTCGAGATGATGTATCCGTCTGGGGAAATGATCACGCCGGATCCCATTCCTGAAGGCATATTTTTAGGTGCTTGTTTCTGTTGAGGTCTTTGCTGATTTCCGCCTTGTGGACCAAAGAAAAAATCAAACATATCTGTTTCCGGCATTCTTTGAGAAGCCGTTCGGTCTTGGTAATTTTTGATTGTGACAACAGCCGGAACCGTCGTTTTAGAAGCTTTTACAAAATCATCACCAACCGTAGAACCCATTCCTACGAAAGCTGATTTTTTGGAAGCAGTTGTGAAATATGAGAAATCTTCACCATTATTGTTTGAGCTAAGATATTGACTTGCTCCGAAAACCGTAGCTCCGGAGATAACGCCGGTCAATGCAAAAGGCATTAGTTTTTTTAAAGTATTCTTCATCTTAATATTCTTTTCTTTTTTGAGATTATTGATACACAAATTTAATGCTAAATTAGTATGAACTAAAAACTTAGTGTTACAGTTTTAACGAAGTTTAACCAATTTTAAAAATTCCTTAATAAATTCTCTTCTATTTTAAGTCAAATTGGCAGTTTTAGCAATTGTGAACTTACATCAAATTAAATTGAATCTTAATTTTTTTGTCAAAGTTTCTATAAAATTTAAGTTTCAAATCTGAATTTTAAAAGCTTAAGAAATTCTTGAATCCACTTTTGGCAGAACTTTTGTTTTTAAGCTTGTAAATAAATTATATGAAAAATACGATAAAAGTTGCGTTGGGATTTGCTGCAGGAGGCGCTTTGATTTTACTGAATCAATTGAGAAAGAAGAGGAAAAAGCAAAACGAAAAATTCACAGCACCAGATGGTCACAAGTATATTAAAAATGAAATGTACAGAAATTCGGAAGGTGAGATTTTCAAAAACGGTAAAAAACTGAATTTCGAAACCCCACAACATTTGACAGATGCGAACAACAAAATCGATTCTCGTATTAATCAAAACCTAAGTCCGAAAAATCAAAGTCCTGTGAGCAGAAATGTAACTTATCACAAAACAGGTACGAGACACAGATAATCGAAAATGATAATCACAAAATAAAAAATTATGGAATCAGAAAATATAGTTGAGAGACTCAACAAGTACGAGTACGACAATAGCAACGTTTATACAGGTTTTAGGTCTGTAGGAGAAGCAAGGAAATTTGCGGAAGATAGAAATGGAACATTGGTCGAAGTTGGTTTCTTGGATGGGAATGATAATCCAGTTGAAGATTCTTCGCAAAATCTAATTGCTGAAAATAAATACTACAAAGCTTTCGCCGGACCAGATTATAAGATTTTGCATTCTTCCGATGAAGGTTTTCAGGAAATGGCAGAGAAACTGAAAGAGAGGCAAAATACAGTGACCGAGAAAAGTCCAGACGAAAAATACTTCTCTGATGCTGACTGGCAGATTGAAGAAGATGCGGTAATTGTCCTTTTCAAAGGGGAAATCGAAAATGTGACATCAAGAGAAAGATCAAAATATCTGATGCATACGAAGGTTTACGAAGTTGCAGTAAGTGTTCCAAAATCAGCAGATTAAAAATATTCAAATCACTTTTTTATAAGGAAATCCGGATTCAATTCGGATTTTTTTTGGTTTAATAATTCAAGGATTTCCGACAAATTCTGCATTTGGATGGATTTGGATTTTATTAATAACTTTGCAGACTTATGTCAGATGTAATTTCTCAACCGAAAACCGTTGCGTTTCACACACTTGGATGCAAATTGAATTTTGCGGAAACTTCCACTATCGCCAGACAGTTGACGGATGCTGGCTATCAGAAAGTCAATTTTGATGAGCCTGCAAAAGTTTATATTATCAACACTTGTTCTGTAACGGAAAATGCAGATAAAGAATGCAAACTTCACGTGAAGCGCGCTGCGAAAGCAAATCCAGATGGATTGGTGGCAATCATCGGTTGTTACGCGCAATTGAAACCTGAGGAGATTTCTGCAATCACAGGCGTGGATTTGGTTTTAGGTGCAAAAGAGAAATTCAATATTCTAAGTTATCTTGATGATTTGGAAAAATCTGAAAGTCGTGCTGAGATTCATTCTTGTGAGATTGACGAAGCTGATTTTTTCGTTGGTTCCTATTCAATTGGTGACAGAACAAGAGCTTTTTTGAAAGTTCAAGACGGTTGCGATTATAAATGTACTTATTGTACAATTCCTTTAGCAAGAGGCATTTCACGCTCTGATACCATTGATAATGTAGTTGCTAATGCAAAAGAGATTGCTGGAAGAAATATCAAGGAAATTGTTTTGACCGGCGTTAATATCGGAGATTACGGAAAAGGTGAATTCGGTAATAAAAAACACGAACATACTTTTCTTGATTTGATTTCTGAATTGGATAAAGTAGAAGGCATCGAGAGAATCAGAATTTCATCCATCGAACCAAATCTTCTGAAAGACGAAAGCATAGAGTTGGTTTCCAAAAGCAGAAGTTTTGTACCCCATTTTCATATTCCGCTTCAATCTGGAAGTGATGAATTATTGAAAAAAATGAAACGCCGTTATCTTACCACTTTATACAAAAACCGCGTTTCAAAAATCCGTGAAGTTATGCCGGAAGCAGCAATTGGTGTTGATGTAATTGTTGGTTTTCCAGGCGAGACAGAAGAGTTGTTTATGGAAACTTATAATTTCATTAATGATTTGCCAATCAGTTATTTGCACGTTTTTACTTATTCTGAAAGAGAAAATACCGAGGCCGCAGAAATGTTTGGCGCAGTTCCAATCCCTGAAAGAAAAAGACGAAACAAAATGCTGAGAATTCTTTCTGAGAAAAAGAAAATGGAATTCTACAGAAATCAATTGGGCAGAAAACTAAGCGTTCTTTGGGAGCACGAAAATAGAAATGGATTGATGTTTGGCTTCACAGAAAACTACGTAAGAGTTTCAAAAGCGTTTGATGAGAAATCGGTCAATCAAACAGAGTTTATCATCCTTGATAAGATCTTGGAAGACGGAAGTGTTTCTGTAAAAGAAACTCAATTTGAAGATTTCTTAGCTAAGATTTAAAAAATTAGATTTAAATATAAAAAAGCGACTTATTAAAAAATAGTCGCTTTTTTATTTTATTGAAAGAAGATGATTAATCTTCAGTTTCCATATTTCTGGTCTTCGCTTTATAAAGCTGGAAATTGAAAACAAAACTTCTATTGGTGTAATTGAAAACATTGGCATCTCTAGCATAAGCTGCTCTAGATGGAACGATGATGACACCTTGCATGTTGTAATCTGCGGAGTTTTCAAGATCAAATGCTTTAAAAGACTTCAAAGCTTCTTGTAGTCCTTCTATTTCGTAGAAGCTTCTGCCATGCGTTGTATTATAAGTTGTATTATAATTTTTAAGAACTGAGTTTTTTACATAATAATAGGCGGGATCATCTGTTGGTACACCACTTCCTTCAATATTATTACTAAAAACATTAGAGCTGGCAAATATAATCTTCTCATTTACTTTTGCAGAGATGTAACTTTTCGTCACTTGCATGAAGCTTAATACATCTGTTGTAGCTAATTCCTTACCCGGATTAGGTTGTGCTCCCGGTCTCACTATGTAGATAACGCCAGAAGGTAATTTCACGGGGCTATAGGACGATAATTTTGGATTGTTGTCATCCGTATCTACTTTATCATCAAAAGCAACTATAAGACCTTTATTGTCAAAATAGTGTGAGTCCAAAAAATTGGTTGCTGCAGCATCATCATAGGCGTTTTGCTCTTCTATTGTAAGAACTACAACTTCTTCCTCATCATCACCATCCTTCTTGCATCCTTGTAGCGCGACCACAGATAGAGCAATTCCTAAAAGTATTTTCTTCATTTTTTTTATTTAATGTTAAATTGCGATTAATTTTAACGTGACAAAAGTATAAAAAATTATGAGAATAGATAAATATTTGTGGAGTGTAAGATTTTATAAAACAAGAACTATCGCTACAGAAGATATTAAAAAGAACAGAGTCAGCATCGGCGAAAATCCCGTAAAGGCTTCCAAGGAGGTGAAAGCAGGTGATGTGGTCAAGATCAGAAAAAATCAAATTGATTATAAAATTAAGGTCATTGATATTCCCAAGAGTAGAGTAGGAGCCAAGTTGGTGGCTTTGTACGTGGTGGATATGACGGAGAAAGATCAATACGAAATCCTGCAGATGAGAAAGTCTTCCCAAGAATATTACCGCCAAAAAGGTGTGGGCAGACCAACCAAAAAAGACAGAAGAGATATGGACGATTATTCCGCGGATGGTTCTGCCGAAGATATGGATGGCGACGATTGGGATGCTTTTTTCAAAGAAAATACAGAATCGGAAGATTAGAATTCTAATTTTTTGATGATTTCCTCAGAGATTTCTGATGCCGATTTAGAATCTGTATCGATGCTGAAGTGCGCTTGGGAATAATAGGGATTTCTCTCAAACAAATGTTTTGCGATGAACTCCGGAATGTCGGAATCTTCTAATTTCGAAATCAAAGGACGCGAGTTTTTTTGTAATAAGACTCGATTGGTAAGAGTGTTTACGGAAGCTCGTAGAAAGATACTTTTGGATTTTTCGTTGATGATGTTCATATTATTATAGTAAACGGGCGTTCCACCGCCAAGACTGAGAATAAGATTTTCCTCGGAGTTTAATAATTGTTCTAAAATTCTTTTTTCTTCCTTTCTGAAATAGATTTCGCCTCTTGTTTGGAAAATTTCGGGGATGCTGATTCCATGTTGCTCAGAAATTTTTTGATCGAGGTCAATTAATTTGAAATTTATTTTCTGGCTCAAGTTTTTGGAAATGTGAGATTTACCACTGCCCATGTAGCCTAAGAGGGAAATAATCATAATTTTATTTTAAACAAAGTTCGAAAAAAATTTTGAGATTTTAAAAAAACGCCTATCTTTGCACCACTTTAAAACGAAATAGTAATATTGAAATTTTAAATGTGGCCGACTCGGTAGCTCAGCTGGTAGAGCAATACACTTTTAATGTATGGGTCCTGGGTTCGAATCCCAGCCGGGTCACAAGCAAAAAATCCGTAGCGATACGGTTTTTTTTTGCCTGCGTGGTGAAATTGGTAGACACGCCATCTTGAGGGGGTGGTTTCCTAAGGATGTGCTGGTTCGAGTCCAGTCGCAGGCACTGCAAAAAATTAAGAATGAAAAATTCAAGAATCAATAGTTCTGATCTTTTTCAAAAACCAAAAACAATTTTTTAATTATTAATTTTAAATTATTTAATTAAAAAGTGGCCGACTCGGTAGCTCAGCTGGTAGAGCAATACACTTTTAATG
>JAGNPP010000157.1 GCA_017989575.1 Chryseobacterium sp. | reverse complement strand
CAATAAGAGTTAGAATCGAAATAAATGTGCTTAATGTACCACCAATAAAGTCTCCGAATGAACCCCAATCAGAAATACTATCAGAAATTTTTTGGTTTTGAAAATTATTATAAAAAATGAATAAAAAAGGTGAACATAATAAAATAATTAATAATGTTATAATAATTAATTTGTAAGTTTTCATTTATGAATTTTAGTTATATAACAAAGCAAATATAGCTCATTTAGAGTCTTACTTAAAAACAACTTCAAAGCTTCAAAAACTAACTATTAAATTTTCAAACAGTTTTCAACCCAAAAATCTCCTTCCCATTAAAAACAATCACAGCCACAAATATCAAAGCATAAGAGAAAATCTGCAAGCTTCCCAAAGGCTCGTGATAAACAACGCCAGCCAAGACAAATGCAATAATCGGATTGATGTTCAATATCATTCCAACTTTGGAAGAACTGATTCCGGAAAGTGCATAAAGATTGAGAAGCAACGGAACAATAGTGTACATCACTGCGATGATTTCGACGTAAAAATAGAATTTGAAATCGGTGATAAGTCCACTCGAATAGAATGGGAAAAATGGCAACAAAATTAATGCTGACAAAAGAATATGAAAGTTGAGAACCAAGAACTTATCAAAATTTTTATTGATGCTTTGGCTCACAAGATACGAGGCGTACGTGAAACCAATAAGACTGCTGTAGAACATATCAATCAAATTGGCGTAAGACAGCAAAACGCATCCCACAAAACTTAGGAAAACTGACAACCATTGTAGCTTCGTGAGTTTGTCTTTCAAAATAAAATAGGCGAGAATCGTCGTGATAATCGGACAAACCAAATAGGCGACAGAAGTTGCGCGCACGCTAACGTGATTCATCACAAAAATAAATGAAAACCAATTGGCAGTCAACAAAATACTGCTGAGAACATTGAGACCAATGAGATTTCGTTTTTTGTTTTGAGGCAGTTGTCTGAAATTATTGAGATTACTCGTCAGTTTTTTACGTTTGAAAATTAATGAAATAACAGTCATAATCAGCGCACAACTGAAGACTCTGTAAAACAGAATATCCAGCGAAGCATAGGAATGAAGCGGTTTCAAAACCAAACTGAATGTTCCCCAAAGCGAAAACGCAATGATGGCGGAGAGATAATGTTTTAGATTGTTCAACGGAAAAAACGGGTATTTGAGCTTATCAAAAATGAAGAAACAAAAGTAGTTATCTTTAGTTAGATTTTTGGGCAAATCTATCAATCATTCAATCTATAATTCCGATTGGGCTCGTGTTCTTCCTAAGTTTTATTACTTGTAAAAAATCGTTTTATCTTTCTCGATTTCGTTGTTGTTTTTCAGAATGATTTCCTGCTCTTCTTTGGTGATTTTGTTCAGACCTTCGATGGTGTCCACATAAGTTTCATCTTCTCTGCCAATCGACCAAGTTCCGGGTCTCATACTTCGGAAACGGTTGTAAGGATCGTTGTAATTGGCGATCATCATTTCTTTGTATTTGGGATAAGAAATTTTCAAAGGCTTTTTCTTGAATAACGTTTCGACAATATTTTCGTTGACTTTTTTCGGATTTTGAATTCTTGAAAGTTCGAAACTAAAATAGTTTTGCGAATCTCTAACTTCTACAACGAGTCCGGGAAGATTATTGAATTTATACGGTCCTTCCGAGAAAGGCAAATCTGTTGTAAACCACGCTTCCCACTGTCTTCCTGCGAAATCTGCAGTCGCTTTTTGAAGTTTGTACTTGTCTTTTTGTTTGGTTTCGTTGCTGATTTTCCAAACAATATTGTCATCAGTTTCATAATAAAAATAAGAATCAGACAACAAGTAATAATTCGAATTTTTTGGTGATGATAATTTTCGTTTCAGTTTAGGAAATGACGATGAGTATGTAGAATATCCATCTGAGTTTTGGTTGGTAGAATCTATTTGTAAAGCCATAAATTCATAGAACTGAACATTCCCATTATTGATATCCAAAACCCATTCGCCTTTGCCTTCTTTTTGGGAAATCGTGTCTGTTTTGTGTTTGAATTCGTAGATAAAACGATGATTCTGAGAAAAGTAAAGGAATGAAATTAATGAAAAAAGAAAGGTCAGTTGAAGTTTCATAGTTTAGTTTTGATTAATTAATAAGCAAAATACAAAAAACGCGTGACAAACCATCTCAGAACCGCTTTGTAGTTCAATTTTTTTTCGAAATCTTAAATTATTTCTTAGTCGCCAAAACAGAATAAACCATGGGAATCTTATCACCAAGATGCTCGATTCTGAATTTTTTAGGCGCAATCTCGATTGTTTTATTGAAACAATTGTACGGCGAATAATCATACTCGTCAAGAGAATTAATTTCGAGTCCGTTTGTAATCAAACTATTCAAAACCTCGCTGAATCCGTGGTTCCACATCACGTAATCTTGCGTGATGTCGGCGTTTTTGTCTGCGTACGTTCCACTTTCAATTTCTACAATTGCACCTGAATTAAAATATCGGTAAGCAATATTTTCAAAATTATCATCAAACATCCAAACTACAGGATGGAACTCTACAAACACAAATTTCCCGTTTGGCTTCAAAAATCTAGAAACAACTTTTGCCCATTTGTCCAAATCTGGCAACCAACCAATCGTTCCGTAACTGGTGAAAACAATGTCAAATTCTTTCTCAAGATGATTGGGTAAATCGTAAATGTCGGAGCAAATAAAAGTCGTGTCTGTATTGGTTTCTTTCGCAAGTTTCTTAGCACTTTGAATGGCTTTATCGGATAAATCTACGCCGGTAACTTCCGCGCCCAATCGGCTCAACGAAATGGAATCTTGCCCAAAATGACATTGCAAATGCAGAATAGATTTTCCTTTGATATCGCCCAACAAATCAAGCTCAATATCGTTAAGCGAAGTGTTTCCGTTTTTAAAACCTTCGAGGTCATAAAACTCAGATTCCAAATGTGCATCGGTTCTGTTGTTCCAAGATTCTCGGTAGATTTCTATGTAGTTTTTTTCTGGGTTCATTTAAATAGTTTTTTTAGAATATTTAGACTCAAACTTTATCCAACGCGATCCTCTTTTTCTCTTTAGATTTTAAAAATTGAGTAGGAGAGAAGCCCGTTATTTTTTTGAATTGAGAAGAAAGATGCTGAACACTTTTGTAACCCAATTTCTGAGAGATTTCGGTTAAAGTAAATTCTTGATAAAGCAACAGTTCTTTCACTTTTTCAATCTTTTGAAGAATGAAGTGTTGCTCTAAAGTCACATTTTCGTTTTGTGAAAAAAGTTTGGAAATGGCGCTGTAATCTCGATGAATTTCTGAACTGAGAAACTCTGTCAAAACAAAATTCTCAGAAATATCTTCTTCCGAAATCTTTTGAATAATCAAGTTTTTAATTTTCTCGATTTGTTTTTTGGAAGAGTCTTCAAGGATTTCAAAACCAATAGATTTTAGTTTAAGGTTCAGTGTTTCGAGTTCTTTATTAGAAATCTCATTTTTCGTTTCAACTTCGCCAAGTGAAATTTGATTAATGTCGATTTTCAATTCATCAAAAATAGACTGAACAGCGGAGATACAACGGTTGCAAACCATATTTTTGATAGAGATCTTCATCCCACGAATTTACTAAATTCTGAATAATAATCGTTAAAATTTAAACTTTAGGAATGCGTAAAATAATCTTTGTTCCATTTCCTTTTTCAGAATTTATTTCAAAATCTGCATTCAGTTCGGAAGCTCTTTTTTGCATATTTCGGATGCCGTTTCCAAGTTCAATTTCTTCTGTATCAAAACCTTTTCCGTCGTCTGTAATTTTGATTTCGATTTGATTATCAATTGTTTTTGCCGTCAGATTGATGTTTTTTGCATCGGAATATTTCATCGCATTGTTCACCGCTTCCTGCGTAATTCGGTAAATATTCATTCCTTCCACAGACGTAAATTTCAACGAATCCAAAGCAGTTTCTCTTTCGAAAATAATATTAATAAAATCATTAGACTTTTGCGCTTTTTCAACAAAATTCAGGATTCTGCTTCGGATTTCGTTGAAGTCGATTTCCGAGTGATTCATCGCCCAAATCGTGTCGCGCAGTTCGGTGATTGTCTCTTTTGTGAATGTCGAGATGGAGGATAATTTGGAATTGATTTTCTCATCTTTGATATTGAAAGCCTGTTTCAAAGTTTCCACAGACGAGATGATGAACGTGAGTTGCGCTCCGATATTATCGTGCAAATCCCGAGAAATGGACAACCTTTGCTCCTGCAATTTGTTCTGGGTTTCGATTTTTGAAATGGCTGTTGTAAGTTCGTATTCTTGTTTTTGTTGTTTGTTTTTGAGTTTTTGGTTTTTATAAACAAGATAAATTATTAACAAAAGCAACGCCGAAATTGTACTGCCAACAATCAATATTTTATTGATTTTTCTTTCTTTATTTATAATCTCTACTTTCTGTTTCTGAATTTGTCTCTCTTTTTTTTTTGTTTGGTATTTGGTCTCTAAATCAGTAGAAATCTGCATTACATCTTTATTAGTTCTAATATTAATAGCAGAGTTGCGTCTATCAAGAAAATAGTTTACACTATCAATATTTGTCTCGCTTGCATATACAGGGATTAACTGTGTATATAATTCATCCAAATTGTCTTTGTTGCCATTTTTTTGAGAATTTTTAAGACTTTTGATAAGATATAGCTTTGCTATTTTATATTTTCCCAATGCGTTATAAACTTTTCCTATAAAAATTCTTGATTTTTCTGCTTCATAGAGTAATTTTTGACTTTCTCTTATTTCTAGTGCTTGTTGGCTAAATTCTAATGCCTTGTCAAATAGTTTTTTATGACGATATATGTCAGCAATATTTTGTAAAGCCGTAGATTTTGTTAAAAAATTATTAGTTTCTTCAGAAATTTTCAAAACTTCGATGTAATTCTCTTCAGCTAATTTGTAATTCTTCTGTTCTTTATGAACATTACCAATTCCAATTAATGCATTACTCAAAGTGCTCTTTAGATTTTTATTAGTGGCCGGAATAGTTGCTTTTTTAAAATGTTCAAGTGCTTTTTTATAGTTTTTCATATTGAAATAAATAACACCAATATTAGATTCTAAAATTGCAATATTTTCTTGTTTATTTATTTTCTCATAATATTTTAATGCTTCAATATTATAAGACATTGCTAATGGAAAATCTAATTTTTTCTGATAAATATTTCCAATTTTTGAATTAAGTGCTGCTATTCTTTCTTCATTTTTTTGACTCTTCCTGATTTTTAATGATTTATTATACAGGCTAAGAGATCCATTCATATTACCATGCAAATAATAAACAGCTCCCAAATCACTTAAGGATTGAGCATATAGATTTTCATCCTCAATGATTTTTGCTAATTTTACAGACTTATTTCCGTAAATCAATGCAGAATCTATTGACACAGAATTGTAATACCAACAAAGGTCTCCATAGATTTTTGCTTTCTGAAGTTCTGTCGGATTTTTATTCAGTTCTTTTTTAAGACTATCAATAATTTGTCTTGGATTTTGTGAAAATCCTAATATACAAAACGAAGAAACTAAAAATATAAAGAGTATTTTTTTCATCATATAATCCTGCTTGTTTTAGCTTTCTCAATCGCCTCCAATTTATTATGAACCTGAAGTTTCGTATAGATATTCTCGATGTGTTTTCTAATGGTGCTTGGAGAGAGGAAGAGATTTTGAGCGATAATGTTGTAATTCAAACCTCGGCTCAGTTGTTGTAAAACTTCTATTTCTCTGGGTGAAAGTTTGATTTCCTCCTCACATTTTTTATTTTCAAATTCTTGAGGATTTCTAAGCAATTTCAAAGTTTTGAAAGCGATAGAAGGACTCATCGCCGCGCCGCCTTCCAAGACTTCCACGATGGATCTTTGAAGTTCTTGTGGCGAAGTTTCTTTCAGTAGATAACCATCAGCACCAGCTTTTATGGCGTTGAAGATGTTTTCATCATTATCGAAAACCGTCAGAATCAAAATCTTGATTTGCGGATAGCGGTTTTTTACAAATTCCGTCGCCAAGATTCCGTTCATCACAGGCATTTCTATGTCCATCAAAATCAAATCTACATTCGCATCTTTTTCCAGTTTCTGGATCAGGTCTTTCCCATTGTCTGCAAAAAATTTGATTTTGAATTCTTCGTACAAAGACAATTTTTCCTGAACAGCTTTTGCCAGGAAAAAATTATCCTCAGTGATTGCAATCTTTGTAATCATAATTATAGGTTTAATTAAAATCAACA
>JAGNPP010000015.1:10453-18576 GCA_017989575.1 Chryseobacterium sp. | reverse complement strand
GTCAGAATGCGCTGCGATTACCATTCCATCAACATCAGAGATTGGAGATTCCAATGCTTCTGCCAATCTGTATTTGAATCTTGCAGAGTCCAAAGCACCACCCATTCCGATGATTCTTTCTTTTGGAAGACCAGAAGTTTTGTGCACCAAATATGCCATTGTATCCATCGGGTTAGAAACTACAATGATGATAACATCCGGCGAATGTTTTACCAAGTTTTCCGTTACTTCTTTTACTATTCCCGCATTGATTCCGATCAATTCCTCTCTCGTCATTCCCGGTTTTCTTGGGATTCCAGAAGTGATCACTGCTACCTTGGAACCTGCAGTTTTGGAGTAATCTCCTGTTGTTCCAGTGATTTTGGTATCAAACCCGTTGAGAGAAGCTGTTTGCATTAGATCCATTGCTTTTCCTTCTGCGAAACCTTCTTTGATGTCCACCAAAACAACTTCTGCTGCAAAATCTTTCATTGCGATGTATTCTGCACAACTAGCTCCTACTGCGCCTGCGCCAACTACGGTAACTTTCATATTTATATTTGTTTTAAAATTTATTTAAGTATTGCTCGTAAATATAATAAAACTTCCAAAACCGAAAAAAAATTTAATTCTAACATTTGTCATATTCTAAGAAAATGCTAATCATTAACTTATGATATATTTTACATTACAATATTACTGTCCATTCTTAAATGTGATTGATATTTCGTAAATTTGCTTTGAAAAAATTGAAAATATGTCAGAAAACAACATAAAATCTATTGCTGTTTTAACCTCAGGTGGCGACGCTCCTGGAATGAATGCCGCTTTGAGAGCTGTTGTAAGAACAGCAAACCATTTCAATATAGATTGCTACGGAATCCGTGAGGGCTACAATGGTCTTATTGCAGGTGATGTTACAAAAATGGGACCTCGTTCCGTAAAAAATATAATCAACCAAGGCGGAACGATCTTAAAATCTGCTAGATCCAAAGAATTTATGACACCAGAAGGCAGAAAGAAAGCCTTTGAACAATGTCAAAAACTAGGCGTAGATGCATTGGTTTGCATTGGTGGGGACGGAAGTTTTACCGGTGCAAAAGTTTTCAATGAAGAGTTTGGAATCAAAGTTATCGGAATCCCGGGAACTATCGACAATGATATTTTCGGAACTGATAAAACGATTGGTTATGACACTGCGCTCAACACCGCAATGGACGCGATTGACAAAATACGTGACACGGCAACTTCTCACAACAGGGTTTTCTTTGTAGAAGTAATGGGTCGTGATGCTGGTTTCATCGCACTAAATAGTGGAATCGCAACTGGCGCATTAGACATCCTCATTCCTGAAAGAAAGGACAGTTTGGAAGATCTTTTCAATACTTTCAAAACGGCAGAAAAAGTGGGCAAATCGTCCAGTGTTGTTGTCGTTGCGGAAGGCGAAGAACTAGGAAGCATCTACGATTTGGCAAAAGCTACGAAAGAGGAATTTCCTAATTATGATATCCGTGTAACCATTCTTGGTCACATCCAAAGAGGTGGATCTCCTAGTTGTGCAGACCGAGTGCTGGCAAGCCATCTTGGTTATGGTGCTGTGATAGGACTGATGGAAGGCAAAAACAAAGTAATGGTGGGAATGCAATCCAACAAAATCGTTTACACACCAATCGAAGAAGCCATCAAAAAACACAACGAAATTGATAAGGATTTGCTTAAAATAGCAGAAATTCTTGCTATGTAATTCGTCAAATTTTCGTAAATTTATAGAACAAAATAAAACCTTAATATTTTAAATAATATGTCAACAATTAAAGTAGGAATCAACGGATTCGGGAGAATCGGACGTTTAGTTTTCAGAGCAATGACTGAAAGAAGCAACATCGAAGTTGTAGGAATCAATGACCTTATTGATGCTGAATACATGGCTTACATGCTAAAATACGATTCGGTTCACGGAACGTTCAAAGGAGAAGTATCAGTACAAGGAAACAACCTTGTGGTAAACGGAAAAACAATCCGTGTAACTGCTGAGAAAGATCCTAACAACCTAAAATGGAATGAAGTAGGTGCAGAATATATCGTAGAATCTACAGGTTTATTCTTATCAAAAGATACAGCACAAGCTCATATCAACGCTGGTGCTAAGAAAGTAATCCTTTCTGCTCCTTCAAAAGATGATACGCCAATGTTCGTAATGGGTGTAAACCACACAGAATTGACAGATGACGTTACTGTTTTCTCAAACGCTTCTTGTACAACTAACTGTCTTGCGCCATTGGCAAAAGTAATCCACGATAACTTCGGAATCGCAGAAGGTCTTATGACAACTGTACACGCAACTACTGCAACTCAAAAAACTGTAGATGGACCATCTGCAAAAGACTGGAGAGGCGGAAGATCTGCACTTAACAACATCATCCCTTCTTCTACAGGTGCTGCAAAAGCGGTAGGAAAAGTAATCCCTTCTCTTAACGGAAAATTGACTGGAATGTCTTTCAGAGTTCCAACTGCTGATGTTTCTGTAGTGGATCTTACTGTAAGATTGGAAAAACCAACTTCTTACGATGAGATTGCAGCAGCCATCAAAGCAGCGTCTGAAGGTGAATTGAAAGGAATTCTTGGCTACACAGAAGATGCGGTAGTGTCTCAGGATTTCGTAAGCGATCCAAGAACTTCTATCTTCGACAAAGAAGCTGGAATTATGCTTTCGCCAACTTTTGTAAAATTAGTTTCTTGGTATGACAACGAGTGGGGTTATTCTAACAAACTAACTGACCTATTGGTACACTCTGCTTCTTTATAATTTTTAAAGCAAGCTATAAAAACAAAACCTCTGAATTAGTTTTCAGAGGTTTTTTTAATGAAAAATCTAACGTGCTAATCCTGCGTATGTGTCCAATGCGCCGATTGTTGATCTATTGTATTCAGGCTTCCCGTATATTTTTGTAGAACCTGATTGTTCTTAACCAATCGTACTGTAAAATCAGAATTTTTGCTTCCGGAAGTTCCGCAATTATCGTAATATTTGATCCAGAACTCGTACTTTCCTTTTGGCGCAGTTCCATCTGCCCAATAAATATTTTCGTTTGGACCTTGTGGACAGTCATCACAAAGACAATCCACATCCAGCTGACCATTATCTGCCTGTACATTCTGATAAGAAATTATGTTTCCCGCCGGTGTTTTCACATACAAATCCAAATCTACATTTTCCGGATTTGTAAACTGAAGATTGAATCGGGGATTTCCAGGATTTCCTATCAATTCTTCCACCTCGTTTGTGTCATCTTCTGGCTCATCATCGTCTTTGTCACAAGAAAACATCAGAAATGGTAAAGCACAGATTCCTAAAAAATAAATGAGTTTTTTCATGGTTATTAGTTTTAAAGTTAGTTTTAGTTTTTATGGTTATTAATTTTTTTGATTAATTAAGTTTCCATGGTTATTAGGTTGATACAAATCTATTCCGGAAAATCATTGAAGCAAATACCGAATTCGGGTAATCTTTTTGATTTAATTTTTGATAAATTTAGAAACAAGATGAAGATCTCCCGCTTTCACTTTTACGATGTAACTACCTTTCTTCAAATCTTTTACATTGATATTAGTCGTACCAGAATCCAGAATCGATTTAACAAGTCTTCCCGACGCGTCGTAAATATCAATTTGCTCGATAGATTTCACATTATCAATTTTCAGATTAAGAAAATCTACAGTAGGATTTGGGTAGAGTGTGATGCTTTGCTTTGCAATATCAGAGGTTGCCGCAATAGGAATACCGAATTTTGTGATTTTTACAGCATTGGCTTGCTCGTCCTCATTAAAAAAATTACTTAGTGCAATATATCCAGAATTGACTTTTATTAAACTTTTTGTTGGAAAATACCCCAAATTACCGAAATTATTCTCCCAAACCATCATGTTGTCATTATCATATTTTCTCAGAAAAAAAGAATTTGATGATGGGTCATTATTATACCCAATAGCCGCTAAAATAATACCATCGTCTAAACCACTTTGTATAGATGAAATGTTATCCGCAGTCTTTGTACCATACCAAACATTACCTGTTGAATCATACTTAGTATATTGGCTTGTAAATAGATTACCACCATCATCATCATATTCGAATAATACAATGTATCCACCATCAAAATGCGATACAATTTGTTGTGGCCAAACATCTGCATTTGACAGATTAGCCACTCTCTTTTCCCAAAGTAAATTACCATTAGCTTCCAATTTTATAAGATTGGTACCCAACATATAATCTGAAACCAAATCATCTGTGTACACGCCAGCAACTATATAAGTACCATCGGAATTTTGTAATATAGCAGTTGGTTCATAGTACATTCCGTTCAGTTTTTCAGCCTTCTTTTCCCAGATTGTATTACCATTATTATCCATTTTTCTGAACATGTAATAGAAATCATTATCTTCAAAATTCGCCCCTATAACCATCAGATTATTGTCGTTGGTTTTTACAAAATCATCAGTGAAAAAATCATTACCAAAAGTCTTATTCCATACTAAAGCACCAGTAGAACTGTACTTCTGCAAAGAACCATCATTTTCATTAGATGTTATTACTCCATTGTCGCTTGTTGCTATCAATCTGTGGGGATAGTAAGATTCCGTTGGAGCAGAAAGAATCACATCAGACATTACTCCTCCACTTCCTATTTTTACCAAATGATTATTTTTTATTGTTTCTCCAGTTCCGGAGTTAAACTTAATATCTTCTGTAATAAAAATCACATTGTTATTATTATCCAAAGCTACATTATAAGCAGATGTATTATTGATATTATAATTCTGCGTCCATTCTACAGATGGTGGAGATTGTTGTGCAAATAAAATTACAGAAGTTGTAATTGCTAAAGTGGTAAATATTGTTTTCATATCGTAATTATTTTTATCAAATTTAGACACGATAACACATATTGGTCAATACCTATTTTGGGGTATTTTTTTTATTAATTCACAATGATATTAGATTTAGAATTAAACATAATTTACAGATAAATATTTTAAATTAATTAATCAATAATTTATTCAATATTGAACAAGCCAGTTGATTTTCTAAAATTTAATCCAACAAAAAAATTAGTAAATCAAGATTAAAATGATTATTTTTGAGAATAATTTTTTGATATAATGAGTACAAACGACGATAAGAAAAAAGCACTGCAACTGGTGCTGGAAAAACTAGATAAAACCTACGGAAAAGGAACCGTAATGACTTTGGGCGAGGATTCTGTAGATCATACAATTGAGGTTATCTCTTCCGGATCTTTGGGTATCGACTTGGCTTTGGGCGTAGGCGGTTATCCAAAAGGAAGAGTGATAGAAATCTACGGACCAGAATCTTCCGGTAAAACGACATTGACTTTGCACGCTATCGCAGAAGCTCAAAAAACTGGCGGAATTGCTGCCTTCATAGACGCTGAGCACGCATTCGACAGAGGATATGCTGCAAAATTGGGTGTTGATCTTGAAAACTTAATCATCTCTCAACCGGATAATGGTGAGCAGGCTTTGGAAATTGCAGACAACTTGATCAGATCCGGCGCAATTGATATTGTAGTAATAGATTCTGTTGCGGCTTTGACGCCGAAAGCGGAGATCGAAGGTGAAATGGGAGATTCCAAAATGGGATTGCACGCAAGATTGATGTCTCAGGCTTTGAGAAAACTGACAGGTTCTATTTCCAGAACAAAATGTACGGTGATCTTCATTAACCAGCTTCGTGAAAAAATCGGCGTGATGTTTGGAAATCCTGAAACGACAACTGGTGGAAATGCCTTGAAATTCTACGCATCTGTAAGAATTGACATTAGAAAAGCAAGCGCACCTATCAAAAACGGTGACGAAGCGATTGGTAGCCGTGTGAAAGTGAAAGTGGTGAAAAATAAAGTGGCTCCTCCTTTCAAAATGGCTGAATTTGACATTATGTATGGCGAAGGGATTTCGAAATCTGGAGAAATCCTGGATACTGCGGTAGATCTTGCTGTTGTGAAGAAAAGCGGATCATGGTTCAGCTATGAGGACACAAAACTGGGACAAGGTAGAGATGCTGTGAAAGACCTCTTGAAAGATAATCCGGAACTTTCCGAAGAAATCGAAAATAAAATCCGAGAGATTATCAAAAATAAATAGCAATTGGTTTTTGGCAATATGCTTTTGGCAAATAGCTATAAAATCTGATGAGATTTTTAAAAAATTTATAAAAATAAAGGCTGTGAAAACTCACAGCCTTTATTTTTTATTTGAAGAAATAAGTCAATCCTAAACTTAAAACTTGTTCAGATTTTTTCTTTTGCGAATCTGGATCTATAGTCCAAGCTTCTACTAAGTTGGGATAGGCATTGGACAATCCTATATCATATTTCAGTGCAATCTCCAACTGACGCTTGTAGCTAAATCCGACACCAACGCCAACACCTAAATTAAAAGCATTAGCTTTTCCATTGATTTCAGGATAATCGGGATTTACCACATTGGGATCGTAATATTCTCTTCCTGCAGGAACATTCTTTACTTTTTGGTTAATTAGAAAATTAAATCTAGGACCTATCAACCCATAAAATTCTGATTCTGCTTCGGAGAAATACGCTTTGAAATTAAGAGGAACACTAAGGTAGTTATTACCATAGATTGCGTCGTATCCTTTACTTCCTTTAGCATCTTTCGCTTTTCCTGTTTCGCCAGCTCCAAAATACAAAGCTTCTATCTGAAGATAATATTGCTCTGTAGAACCTATAGGTGCTTGTGCAGTAACACCTCCCAAAATAGAAATTCTGGGTCCCGAAGGATTGTGTGCGTTTCTAACTCTGGAGTAAGTGCCTCCTGCCACCAAACCAAATTCAGTGGATCGTAGATCTAGCTGTGCTTGGGAGAAGAATGACATTAATAATAAAGATCCGAAAAGGATTTTTTTCATATTATGTGTGTTTATAAGTATTTCTGTTTCAAATTTAATCAAAAAAAATGAGAAGCCCAGATAGAGCTTCTCAAAATATGTTTTAATTAAAATAATAATTAAATTAAGCAAGAACTTTCGCTACAGTTACTCCAATCTCTGCTGGAGAATCTACAACGTGGATTCCGTTTTCTTTCATAATTGCCATTTTTGCTTGTGCAGTATCATCATCACCACCCACGATAGCTCCGGCGTGACCCATTGTTCTACCTTTTGGTGCAGTTTGTCCAGCGATGAAGCCTACAACTGGTTTTGTAGAACCACTCGCTTTGTACCATCTTGCAGCCTCAGCTTCCAAAGATCCACCAATTTCGCCGATCATTACAACCGCTTCTGTTTCCGGATCGTTGATGAACAACTCCAAAGCTTCTTTTGTAGTCGTTCCAATGATTGGATCTCCACCAATTCCGATAGCCGTGGAAACACCGAAACCAGCTTTCACAACCTGATCAGCAGCTTCATAAGTTAAAGTTCCTGATTTTGAAACAATACCTACTTTTCCTTTTTTGAAAACGAAACCTGGCATAATTCCAATCTTTGCTTCATCTGAAGTGATGATACCTGGACAGTTTGGTCCGATCAAACGAACGTCTCTGTCTTGGATATAATCCTTAACTTTTACCATATCAGCAACAGGAATCCCTTCTGTGATACATACAATAACTTTGATACCTGCCTCAGCAGCTTCCATTACAGCATCTGCAGCAAATGCAGGTGGAACGAAAATAATACTCACATTAGCGCCTGCTTTTTCTACAGCTTCTGAAACTGAATTAAAAACTGGCTTACCAAGGTGCTCAGAACCTCCTTTTCCTGGAGTTACACCACCAACAACGTTGGTTCCGTAATCGATCATCTGACCTGCGTGGAAAGTACCTTCGTTACCTGTAAATCCTTGTACGATAACTTTAGAATCTTTGTTTACTAATACTGACATTTTTTATTGTAATTTATTGATTTTATAAAACTTTGTTATTCGCAAAATTAACGATAATAATCCAAAAATTTCTTGTAATCGCTAATTTTTTGGATTAATAAAATATGATTTACTTCAGATTTTTGATTTTGACTTCTTTTCGAAGATAATCCCGAAATTCTTCTGCAATAGATCCAAAATAAGTTCCTTTTTTCAAATCTCTGTTGACCCCGCTTTTTG
>JAGNPP010000015.1:0-10353 GCA_017989575.1 Chryseobacterium sp. | reverse complement strand
GATTAATAAAATATGATTTACTTCAGATTTTTGATTTTGACTTCTTTTCGAAGATAATCCCGAAATTCTTCTGCAATAGATCCAAAATAAGTTCCTTTTTTCAAATCTCTGTTGACCCCGCTTTTTGCAAGCAGAACCGTTCCACTTTCTACACGAACCCCGGATGCCATCCCAACTTGTCCCCAAATTGTTACATCATCCTCAATTATGCAGCATCCTGCAATTCCTGTTTGGGAAGCGATCAAACATCTTTTTCCAATAATTGTGTCGTGACCTATTTGGATTTGATTGTCCAAAACAGAACCTTCTCCAATGATTGTTGGATCTGTCACGCCTCTGTCTATTGTACAGCCGTTTCCGATCTCCACATTATTTTCGATGATAACATTTCCGACTGAAATCAATCTATCAAAATTACCATTGAGTTTTCTGTAATAGAAAGCGTCTCCACCCAAGACAGTATTGGCCTGGATAATGACATTGTCACCGATTATGGTTCTGTCTCCAATCACAACATTTGGAAAAATGTGGCAGTTCTTCCCTATTCTAACTTCATTTCCAATCGTAACAGAAGGATGAATGAATGTTCCATCACCAACTTCCAAGTCGTGAAGTTCTTCTTTGAAATTTGAAATTCTTGTGAAATGTGTATTGATTTTATTGAAATCTCTGAAGGGATCATCGGAAACCAAAAGTGCTTTGCCCTCAGGACATTCTACTTCTTTGTCAATTAAAATAATTGTTGCGGCAGAATTGAGTGCTTTGTCGTAATATTTTGGATGATTGACGAACACAATTTCTCCGTCTTTTACCATATGAATTTCATTGGTTCCGAGCACGGGGAAATCTTCTGCGCCTATATATTTTGCATTGATGATATCTGCAATGGTCTTGAGTTGTTGTGGCTGATTGAATGTCATAGTTTGATATTAGAATTTGACATTAGATGTTAGATTTTAGTGAGAATCGTCTTTATGATTACGAATCTGCAGCCCGACTTGAGCGGAAATCCTTTTTTGTGGCTGGAAAAGCTAAGGCAAAAAAGATTGGGAGCGGAAGGCGGAAAAGCTGCCATAAAAAAACGAAAGCTGGAAAACTTAATGCTTCCAGCTTCCTGCTATATTTTATTTTACTCTTTCCAAGTAAGAACCGTCTTCTGTACTGATTTTGATTTTGTCACCTGGCTCAATGAACAATGGAACCATTACTCTCGCTCCAGTTTCTACGATGGCGTTTTTCAAAGCGTTGGTCGCAGTGTTTCCTTTCACGCCTGGGTCAGCTTCTACAACTTCTAGGTAAACTGACTGTGGAAGTTCTGCAGAAAGTGGTGTTTCGTCCGCTTCTTTCAAGATGATTGTAACTTCTTCTCCCGCTTTCATCAAGTTGGAGTTCTCAATCATTTCTTTGTTAAGATAAAGCTGAGAAAAATCCTCGTTGTTCATAAAGTGGAATCCATTCTCATCATCATATAGATATTGGAATTTTCTTGTGATTACCTTTACTTCGTCGATCTTGTGACCTGCGGAGAATGTATTGTCCAACACTTTTCCATTGGTTACAGATTTTAATTTTGTTCTTACGAAAGCAGGACCTTTGCCTGGTTTTACGTGTAGAAATTCGATTACTTTGAAAATATCATTGCTGTATTCTATGCAAAGTCCTTTTCTGATATCGTTGCTTGTTGCCATTAGTTATGTATAAACTTATTTATTATTTTTTTTATTATTCAGAATCCCACTTACAACACCTTCTAGTAGAGATGCGACTAATGGTTTTTGAATATCTTGTTTCAATTTCTCTTGTTTACTCTGAAATGGGTTATCAGACGAGAAATAATTAATATCTTTTCTAAAATAATTGTTTGAAATTAAAATTTGCTGTTTGCTTAAGTTTAGACTTTTGTTCACCGAAGAATATAAACCATCTTTCATAACAAATTGATTTTCTTGAATTTTCAATTGTCCAAAACAAAAGCAACTTAGAGATATACAACTTAAAACAACATATTTATTCATTTGAATTATTCTTTGTTAGAACCGTATCCTTTTACAATTCCTCTTGGAGAATTTTGGATGAATTGGATGATCTCATCTCTTTCCACCGTTGGAAGCATTTCTTTCTCAATGAATTCAATTGCTTGGGTTGTATTCATTTTCATTTGGAAGATGGCTCTGTAGATTTTTTGGATCTCGAAGATTTTATCATTGGTAAAACCTCTTCTCCTAAGTCCTACAGAATTGATACCAGCGTAAGAGATTGGTTCTCTAGCTACTTTCACATAGGGTGGAATATCTTTTCTAATCAGTGATCCTCCGGAAACCATCACGTGTTTTCCGATTTTTCCGAATTGCTGAACGGCAGAAAGTCCTCCCATTACCACAAAGTCCCCTATCTCCACGTGTCCTGCGATTCCACAACCATTTGCAATAATTACGTTATCACCAACGATACAATCGTGAGCAACGTGGGAAGTTGCCATTATCAGGCAATTATTTCCAATTTTTGTATATCCTAAAGCTTTCGTTCCTCTGTTGATGGTCACGCATTCTCTAAGCGTAGTTCCGTCTCCAATGATTACCTGCGTGTCTTCGCCATCAAATTTGAGATCTTGCGGAACGGCACCAATTACTGTTCCCGGGAAAATCTTACAATTTTTACCAATCTTCACGTTCTCCATAATGGTAACGTTTGGACCAATCCAAGTGTCGGAACCTACGGTTACATTGGCACCAATGGTTGTAAAAGGTTCTATCGTGACGTTTTTCCCAATCTTTGCGCGAGGATCTACTGCTGTAAGCTGATGAATCATAGATTAATTTTTTGTTTTTGCAACTTGGGCCATCAGTTCAGCTTCTACGACTACGCTGTCGCCCACATAACCGTAACCTTGCATATGTACAATTCCTCTTCTGATCGGCTCTATCAATTCAATTTTGAATATCAGCTGATCGCCAGGAACGACTTTTTTCTTGAATTTCACATTATCCATCTTCACAAAGTAAGTGGAATAATTTTCCGGATCTGGAACATTTGCCAAGACCAAGATCCCACCAACCTGAGCCATAGCCTCGATTTGCAAAACACCTGGCATCACTGGTTCTTTCGGGAAGTGACCTACGAAAAACGGCTCATTCATCGATACATTTTTCAATCCAACCACGTGGGTTTCTGACAATTGTAAAATCTTATCAACTAAAAGAAACGGCGGTCTGTGAGGCAATAACCTCATAATTCCGTTGATATCGAAAACAGGTTCTGCCTTCAAATCAAAATCAGGAACATTTTTTCTTTTTTGCAATTTGTATTGTCTGTTTAGTTTTTTTGCGAACTGTGTATTCACAAAATGCCCAGGTTTATTGGCAATAATTCTTCCTTTGA
This sequence comes from Chryseobacterium sp., assembly GCA_017989575.1. Taxonomy (GTDB): domain Bacteria; phylum Bacteroidota; class Bacteroidia; order Flavobacteriales; family Weeksellaceae; genus Epilithonimonas. The sequence continues at coordinate 6,975 of JAGNPP010000015.1, read as the reverse complement.
TTCTCACACCAACTAAGGCCAAATCACCAATCACATCTAGCAATTTGTGTCTAGCAGCTTCATTGGTAAAATTGAGCGTCAAATTGTCCAAAATACCGTTGGGACGGATAGAAACTTCGTTTTTACCAAAAGCAACTTTTAGTTTTTCTAAAGTTTCCGGCGTTAACTCTTTATCTACATAGACGATGGCATTGCTAATATCGCCTCCTTTTATCAGATTAGCATCCAAAAGTTGTTCTAACTCGTGCAGGAAACTGAAAGTTCTGGCGGGCGCAATTTCTTCTTTGAACTCAGACAAGTTTTTCATACTGGCGTTTTGAGTTCCTAACACTTTAGTCCCAAAATCTACCATTGTTGTAATCTCGTAATCGTCTGCAGGAATTACTGTAATCTCAGAACCTGTGGAAGGATCGATGTAATTCATCACTTCTTTTACCACAAGATATTCTCTTGCAAGATCTTGTTCCTTGACGCCAGCTTTTTCAATAGCTTCTACAAAATATTTGGAAGAACCATCCAAGATTGGTGGCTCTGCACTATTCATTTCAAGGAAGGCATTATCAATATCCATCCCGACCAAAGCAGCCAAAAGATGCTCGCAAGTATGGATTTTGACACCTAACTTTTCCAGAGTAGTTCCTCTTTCTGTAGTGGTTACGTAATTGACGTCAGCCTCTACCTGAGGATGACCTTCTAGATCTGTTCTTACGAATACAAATCCGGTATTTTCCTTAGCCGGTTTGATTGTAAGATTAACTTCTCTACCTGTGTGAAGACCAATACCCGAAAGTTTGATTTCTTCGCTGATTGTTTTTTGTTTATCACTCATTGTAATAGTTTTGAGGCGGGAAGAACTGTGTCTTGGCTCCTGATACCTTTACTCTGATTTTTTATTTTCTAAATCGTTTATTCTCTTGACTATGTCGGTAAAATTACGGAAATGTACGTAATTTCTTCTGTAATCGCTGTAATTAATTGCTGGTGAACCGTAAAGTGTTTCGCCATCTTTCGCCGCGTGGTTCACACCACTTTGCGCTTGGATCTTCACTTGATTGCCAATTTTGATATGACCAACGATTCCAACTTGACCACCAATCTGATTCCAATCTCCAATGATCGTAGAACCTGCAATCCCAGCTTGAGCAGCAATCACATTGTTCTGACCAATTTTCACATTGTGAGCAATCTGAATCAAATTATCGATCTTCGTTCCTTTCCCAATCACAGTTGAGCCGATGGTTGCACGGTCGATACTACAATTTGAACCAATTTCCACGTCATCCTTTATGATGACATTTCCTAGTTGTGGAATTTTCTTGAAACCTTCTGCTGTTGGCTGGAAACCAAATCCATCGCCACCAACAACGGTGTTGGAATGGATGACACAATTATCACCCACGATACAATAATCGTAGATTCTTGCACCACTGTCAATTTTGCAGTTTTTTCCAATCTTCACGCCTTTTCCTACGTAGACGTGAGGAAAAATCTGTGTGCCATCGCCGATATCTGCCTTTTCTGAAACATAAGTGAAAGCTCCGATATAAACATCCTCTCCTACTTTTGCTGTCTCGTGGAAGAAAGAGCCAGGTTCTATTCCTGTTCTTCTGCCTTGCATTTCCTGATAAAGATTCATCAAAACCTGGAAAGACAAATAGGCATCTTCAACAGCAATAATTGTTGGTTTATAATCTTTACCTTCTATTATTAAGCTTTCAGAAACAATTAGAACTGCGCACTCTGTGTCCTCCAAAAATTCTAGAAATCTGGATTGTCCGATGAAGGACAAATGTCCCTTTTCTCCATTTTCAATTGGAGAAACGCCTGTGATGACCGTTTCGGGATTTCCGATGATTTTCCCGTTTATAAAATTTGCAATTTGTTGCGCAGTAAATTCCATAGTTTGCAAAGATAAATATTTTATTAATTATCCATTAATTTTTTATGACGAATCAAACTTACTTTTACTTTACTTATAAAATCTCTCTTGGGAAATAAACAATGTATTTCTTGGTCGCATTTTCCATGCAACCAAACAAAATCTGATTTTCCGACTCTTCCAATTTGAAGGTTTCGCCTACCTTATTCATCAGATAAATTGGCTGTTTTTCAGTATCATACGGCAAGAGTGTTCTGGAAATCTGTCCGACTAATTCTTCCGCATTATTGATATTAAAGTGTTGATTGGTCTTATCAATTTTTTCTTGAATAAATTCTTCAGAAAATGGTTTTGATGAAATAATACTTTTCGGAAAATCTCTAAAAATTACCACTTTGCAAAGCTTGGATAATATAAAATCCGGATTTTCTGTCCATTCTTTGATTGCCTGGAAAACGTCCATATCATCGAGCATCGTGAATCTTCTGATATCTTCTTCCGTGGCTTCATCAAATTTATTTTTAATCAAGAAATATTTCAAATTTGATGGCGCATCTAATTCTAAATTCTGCGAAACCAGATATTTCGCTCTGTTTAATATTTGAACCAAAACGTGTTCCGCCAACGCTGCGGTTTTGTGGTAATAAACCTGCCAATACATAAACATTCTGGCGGTCAAATAGTTCTCGATTGAATAAATTCCTTTTGCATCAATGACCAATTTTTCATTGCTGACGTTCATCATTGAGATGATTCTTTCCACATTCACGTCGCCTTCGGAAACGCCTGTGTAGAAGCTGTCACGCTTCAAATAATCCATCCTATCCACATCCAACTGCGAGGAAATCAATTGGTTGAAAAACATTCTGTGGTATTTACCCCGAAACATTTCAATCGCCAAATCCAGTTTCCCATCGAATTCTTCATTCAATCTGGTCATCAACAAAATCGAAATTTTCTCGTGGTGCCAATCGTCCATCAACCTGTTTTCCAAGGCGTGGGAAAACGGACCGTGACCAATATCGTGCATCAAAATCGCCAACATCGCAGCTTCCTCCTCCTCTCTTGAAATCTTGATTCCTTTCAGCTTCAAAGTTTCCAATGCTTTGAACATCAGATTCATCGCACCCAAAGCGTGGTGAAATCTTGTATGTTTTGCGCCGGGAAAAATTAATGAAAGTAAACCGGTTTGAGAAATGCGTCTTAGTCTCTGGAAATAAGGATGTTCTATGACGTCAAACAAAATCTCGTGTGGAATTTTGATAAAGCCGTGAACGGGGTCGTTGATAATTTTGAGTTTATTCTGCACAATCTATAAATGATAGTTGATAAATGATGATTGATACAAAAATAGGGAAATTGGATGATTTTTTTATAAAATTAAATTGTGTTTGAAATTTCATTCATAAATTGATTTGTATATTTGAGTAACTCATCAAATAAGCAAAAATCAAATGTCCATAAGTTTATCGAACGTTTTAATGTATTCAATCTTTCCAACTCTACTTGGAAGTTTATTTACTCTATATTTAACCGAAAAGGTAAAAGGACGAGTTAAAAGTAGTTTTGATTCAAAGTTGGAGAATATTAAAAACTCTAATAATATGGAACTTTCAAAATTTCAAGCAGAAATAAATTCTTTAAAAAGTCGTGAAAATTTTAAATTCACAAAACTTCACGAGAAGAGACTTGTTGTAATGGAAGTAACATATAAACTAATAAATGAGGTTTTGAATGAACTTCACAGATATGTGAATCCATTAAAAATGCTTGAACAAGGCAAAAATTTCGTAGAAAATGATAATATACTACAGGATATATTTTTAAAGAAACACTCTGAATTCACAACCCATTATATAAATAACAGGTTTTATTTTGACACTGAAACAAAAAAAATAATTGACAATTATTTGAGCGATGTTAGAGAAGCATACGATTTGTATAATGAGCAACATTCATTTAGACAAATGGGAGAAAGACCGGATAGAGAAATGATGAGAAATGCTTCAAAAGCTTTTAAAAATATTGAACTAAAGATTAATCCAATAAAAGAAAATATAGAAAATAGATTTGCAGAAATTTTAGAGAAATAATTGAGAGCAATTAAGTAATTATATTAAATCTCAAACCAAAATCCGCAAACTCTTCGGCAAAACCTTGATAGAAATTGGGGATTTTATCTTTTTGAATTCGCCGTCGATGTGCCAATTTTTGGTGTTGACTTCAAATTCCACTTCTGAAACGGGAAGATAAGAAACGTAATCGTCGTCTTTCAAACGTTTTGTGAACATTCGATAGGCAAAAAACGGTGAATAATAAAGCGGAAACTTTTTGACCAAAACCAAATCCACCAAACCATCACTTTTGCTCGCCATTGGCGCAATGTAAGCGTTGTTCCCGAACTGGCGTGTATTGGCGACATTTACCATTAAGTAAGTTCCGTTGTAGGATTGAAATTTTGAATCGGAAAACTTAATCGTGATTGGTTTGTAATTGAAAAAAGTCTCGATGGAAACTTTGATGTAATTTTTGAAACCGCGATTGGTCTTTTCAAATTCCTTTACAACCTTTCCGTCAAAACCAGTTCCTGAAACGTTGATGGAGAAATGTTCGTTCACCGTGAACGTATCGATTTCACGGAATTTCTCATTTTTAATTTTATCCAATAATAAGGTAATATTTTTGCTGAAATTGGTTTCGTTGGAAAAACCATTTCCTGAACCAGCCGGAAAAACTGCCAGAATTTTTTCTGAATTAATGAGCTTCTTCGCCACCGTAGAAATCGTTCCATCGCCTCCAACTGCGACGAAAACATCAACATCATTCCAATGTTCATCAATGAAAGTATCTGTGTCTTTCAAAGATTTCGAAACAAGAAAAAGAGGATTTTCCACTTTTTTTGAAAGTTCGTTCAAAAAAGGCTGGTAATTTTTTTTCGCTGAAAATGGGTTGATGATGAAGGCTACTTTCATAGGTTCAAAAGTAAAAATACTCCGAGGATTTCAGAGTGTTTTTTAAGGAATTATTTTTTATTTATTGGGCTTCCCTTCGTCATGCTCAGGATAAACTTCACCTCAGCCTGACAATGCTTATAATTACTCTCGAAGAATTTAAAAATTCTAAATCCGTTTGTTATCAGCTTTCCAATTTTTGATATTTTGTTTGATTTGGGAAGACGACCAATCATTTTCGACGGTGCTGTTCATTAATTCTAACAAATCTTCGTCTTCTGAAAATCTAAGTGCAAAAATCTGAGAATCAGAAAAATGATAACTGGAATTTTCCAATCTAGTTCCTGCTAGAGTGAAATATCGAAATTTGAATTCATTAATAATAATTCGGTCTTGCAATCCCAAAGCATAATGTTGACGGAGCATAAAGGATAAGACAATCATCAAAACCACAACTGCTGCAATCGCACTCCAAATCTTCACAAAAGAACTATTGTGATTGACATTAATGAAAATCTGAAACAAAGAAACAAACAACAGAATTAACGAAACTGGATAGAAAATAAAATGATGAAGTGGATAAAACTTCTTATGATTTTTTATGTTTTGAGCGCTCATTTTATTTGATGTTAAATTGTTTGATAAATTCTGGTTTCAGTTGATCTTTGATGTCTTTGAAATTTAAAGTGATATAAACTACACCCGCTGCATACGCCGTAATCTCGTACTGATTGTAAACAAAAGTGATTTTTTCGTCATCAAAATAAAAATTGTTGTTCAGAGCAATTTTGTCAACAATCATCATATCTTTTTGATCTTTTTCTACGAAATTATTTTTGAGAATCTTGTCCCAGTTTGCATCGGTTGGATTTTTGAAAATATCGTTTTGTGAGATGACTTTGTTGTTTTTCAAATCAAACGTTTTATAACTTTCAAAATAATAGCCGTGTGCACCACCAGAATATCCGTCTCCGAAATATTGCAAAGTCAAAATATCGTTGTCATGGGAAACCAGCTTCATAGCAGAAGATTCTTCCCAAGTTTGTTTGGACTCTGGCATATAATCTTGAGATTCGTCTTTTTTCAAAGATGCCACTTTAAACTCCTCCAAAACGCTGGTCAAAGTCTTTTTAGAATAATCCTCGGATGTGATGTTGGCAGGTTTGTAAATACTGTCCAAAATGGTTTTGTTGGTGATATTTGGAAAGAGCAAAATTTGTTTTTCAAATGACAAAGTCAGGGTTTTTGCAACTTGTAGCGAGTCTTGAACTTTGATAGAATCTATTGCGAATTCGTTTTTGTTTGCGAGACTGTCGGATTTTGTATTGGAAACGATTTTTTGATCTGTTTTGTTGCAAGAGAAAATCAATGCACCAAAAGATAAGATTGCGATTAGGTTTTTCATAAATTATAATTTTTTGATTTGACAACAAAAAACCTTCCAAAATTGGAAGGTTTGATTTATAAAAATGATTTAAACATCAATTCTTGCGTAAACCGCATTTTTCTCGATAAACTCTCTTCTTGGTGGAACTTCGTCGCCCATCAACATTGAGAAAGTAGAATCTGCTTCTACAGCGTTGTCAATCGTTACTTGTTTCAGGATTCTACCATCTGGATTCAGCGTGGTTTCCCAAAGTTGCTCAGGGTTCATTTCCCCAAGACCTTTATATCGCTGAACCTCAACACCTTTACCGTCGGGAGCCATTTCGAAAGTGAATTGCTCACGTTCTTTTTCGTTGTATGCGTAGATTTTTTTGTTTCCTTTTTTCAATAGATACAAAGGTGGTTGTGCGATATAAATGTATCCGTTTTCAATCAATTCTTTCATATATCTGAAGAAGAAAGTCAAAATCAAAGTCGAAATGTGAGAACCATCGATATCCGCATCGGTCATAATAACAACCTTGTGGTAACGAAGTTTTGTCATATTCAAAGCTTTGGAATCCTCTTCTGTACCTACAGAAACGCCAAGCGCTGTGTAGATATTCTTGATCTCCTCGTTGTCATAAACTTTGTGAACCATAGATTTCTCAACATTCAAAATCTTACCTCTCAAAGGCAAACTCGCCTGGAAATGACGGTCACGACCTTGTTTCGCTGTTCCACCTGCGGAATCTCCCTCGACAAGGAACAATTCTGATT
>JAGNPP010000156.1 GCA_017989575.1 Chryseobacterium sp. | reverse complement strand
AGCCTGAAAAATCCAATTGGTACGTTTCCTATCATCAGGATTTGACGATTTCGGTTGATAAGAAATTAGATTTGCAAGGTTTTGGACCTTGGACGACGAAGCAAAATCAATTTGCTGTTCAGCCGCCAATTGATTATTTGAAAAATATCTTCACAATCAGAATCCATCTGGATGATACCGATGAAAATAATGGCGCATTGAAAGTCGTTCCAAATTCCCACAGCAAAGAAATCTATCGACCAGAAACCATTGACTGGCATGTGGAAACAGAGGAAATCTGCTCTGTAAACAAAGGCGGAATTATGATGATGAAACCTTTGATTCTTCACGGCTCAAACAGAACGACCAACAATCAAAAACGCAGAGTCATCCACATCGAATTTTCTAATATGGAATTGCCTGAGGAGATTAATTGGTCGGAAAGATTGAATTGAAATTTAATAATCTAAAAGTCAGTCTTCAAAAACTGGCTTTTATTTTGGCCTTTTGCCAATATCTTGAGAAGCATTGAAAACTGCTTTTACAAGAATGAGTTTGTTGGTTTCATCAATTTGAAAAAAAATAATGTACGGATATTTTGAAAACGTAAGACCTCGGAAATCCTTGTAATAAATTTGGAAAAAAGGATTTTGTGCAATTTTCTTTAAAGTCAATTCATAATCCTCGACAAAATTCTGAGCAACTTTTAACGAAGCTTCTTTTTTGTAGTAAGCTACAGCTTTTCTTAAATCAGCTTTTGCAACGGGAGAAATCCTAACATTATAAGCCATATTCTTTTTTCAATTCGGCTACGAAAGCATCATTGTCCTGATATTCTGAGATAGGCAAATCTTCTTGGACGTCTAATATTTTCTTTTGTTCTTCGGAAAGTTCGAACATACTGGTTTCCTCAGCGATATTCGGATATTGTTTTTTTAATTTCTCCCATTCTTTGATGGGGATGAAAACGCCGGTTGGTACGCCATTATGGTCTTCGATTACTTGTGTTTTCATTGTTCCAAATTTTCAGTGAATCATCTTTTATCAAAATTACAATTTTTTATTAAATGAAAAACCCTTTCAAAGTTTTAGCTCGGAAAGGGTTTGTTTTATATTAATAATCAAGATTAAATCTCTTTAAACTGCAAGTTCTGTTCTTTAATCTGTTGCGCTTCCAATTCTTTATAATAACCAGTTTCCAGTTTTTTATAAATTCCTTCGAAAGCTTCAAGCGTTTCATTGATCTCAGCATCTGTGTGAGAAGCGGTTGGGATTAATCTTAATAAAATCATTCCTTTTGGAATTACCGGATAAGAAACAACTGATGTGAAAATACCATAATTTTCTCTAAGGTCTCTAGCCAAAAGCATCGCTTCAACAGGATTTCCTTGGATGAAAACCGGTGTTACACAAGTGTTCGTATCTCCAAGATTGTAACCGATTTTTTTAAGTCCGCCTTGAAGTTTTTCAACATTTTCCCAAAGTTTTGCTTTGATCTCTGGTCTTGTTCTCAAAAGTTCCAATCTCTTCAAACCTCCGATTACCATTGGCATTGTCAAAGATTTTGCGAAGATCTGAGATCTAAGGTTGAATTTCAGATAGCGGATAATCTCTTTGTTTCCTGCTAAGAATGCTCCGAAACCAGCCATAGATTTTGCGAAAGTAGAGAAATAAACATCAATCTCGTCCTGACAGCCTTGCTCTTCTCCAGCACCAGCACCGGTTGCACCAAGTGTCCCGAATCCGTGAGCATCATCCACCAATATTCTGAAACCATATTTTTCTTTAAGCGCAACGATCTCTTTCAATTTCCCTTGTTGTCCTCTCATTCCGAAAACGCCTTCCGTGATGACAAGAATTCCGCCTCCAGTTTCAGCAGTTACTTTTTGAGCTCTTTGCAGGTTTTTTTCAAGACTTGCAATATCGTTGTGTCTGTAGGTAAAACGTTTGCCAGAGTGCAACCTAACGCCATCCACGATACAAGCGTGGGAATCTACATCGTAAACGATCACGTCATTTCTGGAAACCAAAGCATCGATGCAAGACACCATTCCCTGATAACCGAAATTCAATAGATATGCTGATTCTTTCTGAACAAATTCTGCCAACTCTCTCTCCAACTGCAAATGCTGGTCGGTCTCGCCAGACATTGCTCTTGCGCCCATTGGATAAAACATCCCGTATTCTGCAGCTGCTTTTGCATCGGCTTCCAAAACTTCCGGATGGTTGCAAAGTCCCAAATAATCATTGGCACTCCAGAAGATCACGTCCTTTCCTTGGAACTTCATTCTCGGACCAATTGAGCCTTCCAATCTTGGGAAAATATAATAGCCTTCTGCATAATCTGCAAATTGTCCCAAAGGACCTGGGTTCTGTTTTATTCTTTCAAAAATGTCCATTTTTCTAACTGATATTTTTTTGATTTATAGAAAAAACCTTTTGTCTTTCCAAAAGGTTTATTAATATTTTGAATTGTTATTTGATAATTTCTGTTTTGAAGATCTCATCGTAATTGTGGAAACAATTGTTGATGAAGCCTTGCTCTTCCATCCATTTGTCGCTGTAAACTTTGGTGATGTAGCGTGAGCCGTGATCGGGGAATATTAATACAACCAGATCATCATTTTTAAACTCGTGAGAATTAGCGTATTGGATCAAAGCTTGAGTCACTGCTCCAGTTGTGTAACCGCCCATAATTGCTTCTTTCAACGCAATTTCTCGGGTTCTGTAAGCGGACATTTCATCATTTACTCTCACATATTCATCAATCTTATCGAAAAGAAGTGCACCTGGAATCAGGTTTTTCCCAAGTCCTTCGATTTGATAAGGATGGATTTCTGTTTTATTGATTTTTCCCGTCTCGTGATAAGTTTTCAGGATTGATCCGTCTGCATCTACACCGATTACTTTGATATCAGGATTTTGTTCTTTTAAGAATTTTGCAGTTCCGGAGAGTGTACCTCCAGTTCCTGTACAAGCGAAAACGTGCGTGATTTTCCCATCAGTCTGATTCCAAAGTTCAGGGCCAGTTGTTTGGTAATGCGCATCGATATTCAGTTCGTTGAAATATTGATTGATGTAAACGGAATTTGGCGTTTCTTTCGCCACTCTTTTTGCAACTTCGTAGTAAGATCTTGGATCATCTGCCGGAACAGAAGCTGGACAAACGTAAACTGTTGCGCCTAAAGCTTTTAGGTAAGCTATTTTCTCTGCTTTCGTTTTGTCACTTACGGCAAGAATGCATTTGTAACCTTTTACGATGCAAACCATCGCGATAGAAAATCCTGTATTGCCAGATGTAGTTTCCACGATGACCGAATCTGGTTTCAAGATCCCTTTTTTCTCCGCATTTTCTATGATGTGTAGAGCGATTCTGTCTTTCGTAGAATGACCTGGATTGTAAGATTCCAACTTAGCGTATATGGTTGCAGGAATATCCTTGGTAACGTGATTTAATTTGACCAACGGTGTGTTGCCAATCAAACCAAGAATATTATCGAATACATTCGTCATTTTTATATCATTTTTTCTCTCCAAAACTGTCTGCAAAAATAAATAAAAAATTGCAATGTTTCTCTGTTTTGACATATTAATATAGTACAAGACTGATATATTGCAACTTAATTAATGAAAATTCTTTATTTTATATCAATTTCTAAATTTTAAATTTTGTTAAAAACACCGATAACTAAATGAAAAATGCTAATTTCGCCGATATTCTTATTTAAAATATGAAGAACTGGACTTTTAAACAATGGAACACCATTCTCGGATGGGTTGTTTTCGGAATTGCATTACTTACTTATTTGTCAACCATAGAGCCAAATTTCAGTTTTTGGGATTGCGGAGAATATATTTCTTCTGCTGTAAAACTGGAGGTAACACACGCGCCTGGAGCTGCACTTTTCCAATTAGTTGGCGCTGTGGTAGCCTTGTTCGCCTTTGGTGATGGACAAAATTATTCATTGGTAATCAATGCGATGTCCGCAATTTGCAGTGCATTTACCATTTTGTTTTTGTTCTGGACGATTACACATCTTGTAAGACGATTATTAAATAAAGAATTCGAAAATATTACCGTTGCAGAAGAGGTTGCGGCTTTGTTTTCCGGAGCCGTTGGTGCTTTGTGTTTCACATTTTCAGATTCATTCTGGTTTTCTGCAGTGGAAGGCGAGGTTTATGCGATGGCAAGTATGTTTATAGCATTGATTGTTTGGCTCATCACAAAATGGGAAAACGAATATCTTGAAAAAGACAACGAACGTTGGATCATCCTCTTATTCTTTATTATTGGATTGTCGGTTGGGGTTCACATGATGTGTATGTTGGCTTTGCCAGCGGTTTGTTTGATTTATTACACAAGAAATTACACCTTCACTTGGAAGTCATTTTTGATTGCAAATGCTGTTACTTTATTAATATTAATCATTGTTTTCAAAATCATTTTCCCGGTCATTATGACGTTGTTTGGAAAATCTGAGGTGTTCTTTGTTAATGGATTAGGATTGCCTTTCCATTCAGGGACCGTTTTTGCCTTTGTGATTTTGATTGTACTTTGTTATTTACTAATCACTTACACAAGAAAAACAAGAAAGTCACTTTATCAGACGATTGCATTGTCAGTGGTTTATATGATGATTGGATTCTCTTGCTGGTTGGTAATTCCGATTCGCGCAATTGCAAACCCACCAATGAACCTGAACGATCCAGATAACGCTCTAGGAATGTTGGACTACTACAACCGTGAGCAATACGGCGATTGGCCAACTTTGTACGGACAAAACTACACCGCTTATTTGGATCCAAATGGAATTCTGAAAAATGAAGACGGAAGTTATAAAACCGAAAAAACTGGTGATACTTACGAGAAAGACCCACAAACAGGACGTTATAGATTGGTAGGAGAAAAGTTCAACTATGTTTTCAATCCGGAGCACGTGAGTTTGTTTCCAAGGATGTTTAGTGAAGACAAATCCGTGATGCCAAATTACATTTCGATGTACGGCGCACCAGATTTTACTTTCAATTATGGAAATGAGCAAATCTCGGAAAGTCCGGAAGCGAAACAATTCTTTGATGAACTTCGCCAGAAATATGAGAATGGAACCATCAAAATGGATGATTATCTGAAAGCGAAACAATTTGGTTTGATCAATGTTCAGCGTCCGACTTTGGCTCAGAATCTTGATTATTTCATCACATTTCAGAATTATTTTTATTTCGTAAGGTATTTGCTTTGGAACTATTCCGGAAGACAAAATGATGTAGAAGGACATATGGAAAACACGCACGGGAACTTCATTACCGGAATTCCTTTTATCGATAATAATCTTTGGGGCGATCAATCCGAAATGCCTGCGAAGTTCCAGAATGAAAGTACCGTCAAGTTCTTTATGCTTCCATTGATTTTAGGATTAATTGGATTTTTCTTCCAACTCAATCGGGATTTCGGACGATTCTATTCTATATTATCATTATTTATTTTAACGAGTGTAATGATCGTCTTCTACACCGGAATGAAACCGTTTGAACCGCGTGAAAGAGATTACGCAATGGTTGGATCCTTCTACGCATTTGCAATTTGGATTGGTTTGGGAGTTGCGGCAATCTATTGGTTAATCCAGAAAAAAATTAAAACAAAAGGCGCGCAGATTTTGGTTGGCGTTGTCTTATTGGGTGTTCCAATGATGATGGGCTTCCAAAACTACAATGTTCACGACAGAAGCGAGAGATATGCAGCCTACGATTACGCTTACTCATCATTAAAATCATTACCGAAAAACGGAATTATGTTCGTTTATGGTGACAATGACACTTATCCGGTTTGGGCAATTCAGGAAACTGAGGAATTCCGTTCGGATGTGAAAGTGGTGAACTTTACCTTATTATCAACGCCTTGGAATATCGACCAAGTTAAAAGAAGAACTTATAATTCTATGCCTGTTCCTTCGACTTTGGAACACGAAGATTACCGAGAAGGAAGCAACGATCAGGTTTATATGATGAGCAAAGGCGATTGGGAAACTATTTTTGCCAACCTGAAAGAGCAAGGCGCTCCAGATACCGAGTTTGCAGCTTTCAGAAAATATCTGACACAGGATTCTATGACTTTGAAAGAAGCGGTGAACTTCCTGAAAATGAAATCTCCTGAAAAAGATGAAATCGTGAAAATGGTTTTTGGAGAAGAGCGTTTTCATAAGTTCAATTTCCTTCCGGTTTCTAAGTTTATACTTCCTGTGAATGTCAATAATGCTGTGAAAGCGGGCATCATCACACCAGCAGAAGCTCAAAAAGCAGAGAAGCAGATTGTCATCAATTATAAAGGATCCAGCATGTTCAAAAATAATATGTTGATGATGGATATCTTGGCGAACTTCGATTGGAAAAGGCCAATCAATT
>JAGNPP010000014.1:8899-18763 GCA_017989575.1 Chryseobacterium sp. | reverse complement strand
TCGAGTGTTCAGTTGAAGACGAAACGAGCGAGCGTACAATCTGCCTATAAAGTTGGGGCTAAAGATTTTGAAAAATATACCGAATGGATGCGTTACAACCTGAAATGGTTTTCGGAAAACTGGCCTGGCGTGGAATATCCGTTCCCTGCGATGACGGCTGTGCAAGGTTACGCCGATATGGAATATCCGATGATGATAAACGACACGAGTATTCCAGACGATTTGCAAGATGCGAGATTGACGGCGGACCACGAGATTGCGCATACTTATTTCCCTTTCTATATGGGAATCAATGAAACACGATATGCTTATATGGACGAAGGTTGGGCGACGACTTTGGAATATTTGATTGGAATTGCTGAAAACGGCCAGGAATCTGCGGACAAATTTATGAAGAACTTCCGTGTAAAACGTTGGATTAATGATTCTTCAACTGAGCAAGACCAGCCGATTATAACGATGAGTTCTCAACTTTCAGGCGCTGGATATGGGAACAATGCTTATGTGAAATCAGCGTTGTCGTATTTGGCTTTGAAGGATTATTTGGGTGATGATTTGTTTAAGAAAGCTTTGCATCATTATATGGACAATTGGAATGGAAAACATCCGATTCCGTGGGATTATTTTAATTCTATTAACTCGGGTTCGGGGAAGAATTTAAATTGGTTTTTCAACAATTGGTTTTACACGAACAATTATATTGATTTGAAGATTGCGTCTGTGATGGAGCAGGATAAGCAATTGGTTTTAACGGTTGAAAATGTTGGTGGGTTTGCAGTTCCGTTTGATGTGGTTTTGATTTATGATGATAATACGACGGAGAAAGGTCATTTCACGCCGGCCGTTTGGGAGAAGGACCAGAAGCTAACGAATCTGAATATTCCGGTTAAGAAGAAAATCAAATCTATCAATTTGGATGGCGGGATCTTTATGGATTATACGCCGGGAGATAATTTGAAGAGTTTGTAGAATGGGAATGCCACAGTGGAAGCTGTGGCGTTTTTGTTTTGATGATAAATTAAAATATATTTTTGAAAAACCGTTTTATTTTTAACTCCTCTTAGTTATACTAATCCACGATTTGTCAAATCCCAATGCTTTCAAAACATCTTCTTTGTTAAGCATTTCAGGTTCTTTAATTTTTATAAGTAAGCTGTCTTCGGGAATTTCCTCAATTATTGTAAACTGTGAGCCGTGAGGTTGCCAAGTAAAACGATGTTCTGTTGTAGATTTTTCAACACCACGAAGATTTCCGTTTTTGTTCCATTCCCAAACAAATAATTCAGGGTCATAGCGAATTGTATCAAATTCAAAAATTACAACTTCAGTTAAATCATTAGATTTTACTAAAACTACGGTTCTTAAATTTTGGAATTTTTCTCTAACAGCAGAAACTCTTTCGTTCCAAATTTCTAAAACAGATTGTCCAACTTCGTTTGGGTCGTGATGAGTGTCAATTGTTTCTCCAAATGAATAGATAGGAGAATTTCTTCCAGAAATTAATCGTACTTTTTTTTGTGTTGAAGGATTGGTAGCTTTAACCGTTTTTGCTCCCCAAGCCGTATTTCCCAACATTATATCATCAAGACCAACATTTGATGGTTTCCATTCTGCACCAATACAAATGGCAAAAATGGATTCAAATTCTGAACCTTCAAGTATTGGTTTTCCTTTTGAAGCAAGCAGATATATTAACTCTTTTCCAAGAATATAAGGAAAATCTTTTGGAAATTGATTTAAAGAAAAAGGTGGTAACGATTTTTCTACAGTTCTTAGTCTTGGTCTTTTACTCATTGACTGTATCCATCTAATTCATATTCTTTTAAAACATTTGTCATATCCAAAGTTACTGCAACATATGGCAATAGTTGTAATATAACAGCTTTTACCAGATTTACAGGCACAGCATTACCAGCTTGTTTTCTCGCTTGTGTGTCGTTTTCAACAATTTTATAAGTATCCGGAAATCCTTGTAGCCTAAACATTTCTCTTGGTGTTAATCTCCTTTCTCCATTTACAAGCAAGTAGCTATAAGAGGCTCCTGCACGTAAAGCACAAGAATATGGATAACTAGTAATATTGCCTGATTTGTTTTCGTGCCAGATAGATAATTTGTAAGCAGATTTATGGCTTTCTTTTCTTTTTTCTCTTATATACTCTGATGCGAAATGTTTTTTATCAACCTTTTTTTCTAAAATTTCTGAAAGTGGTTTGAATGGTCTGAAAGGTAATGGATATGAAAATAAAATAGGTTCTCTATGTCCAACAATGATTACTCTTTCTCTTTTTTGAGGAAGTCCATAATCAAGAGCATTTAAAACTGAATATTGAACGTGATAGCCTAAGTCTTGTAAAGTTTTAATAATAACTTTTAAAGTTTGCCCACCATTGTGTCCAACGAGTTGCTTTACATTTTCAAGAATAAAAGATTTTGGTTTTTTTTCTTTTAGAATATTTGCAATATGAAAAAATAATGTACCTCTTGTATCATCGAATCCTTTCATTTGTCCAATAATACTGAAAGGTTGACAAGGAAAACCGGCAAATAAAATATCGTGGTCGGGAATTGATACTGGGTCGACCATAGTTATATCGCCTGTCGGTCTATGTCCAAAATTATTTTCGTAACTGTCTTGACAGTGTTTATCTATATCTGAAGAAAAAACACATTCGGAAATAATGTTGTTTTCTCTACACGCCTCGTCCATAGCTACTCTAAAACCGCCAATCCCACAAAATAAATCAATGAATTTTATTTTTTCCATTTTGTTTTTATTTTAAAAACCGAAAGTACTAAAAACTATCGTCTTATTCCAAATGTTGGGGTTGGTCTTTTTCTAAAATAAAGTTAGCAGATTTGTTTTCTAAAATAAAACCGAAAAATCTAAGCCAAAACTAGCTAAGGTTTCTTTAGGTAATATAATTCGGATTCTTAAAATGAAATTTATTAATCTGGATGATGTTATTTTTGGATTATAATTCCAGCGATATTTCAAAAAAATTATAATAGAAAATTTCTTTCCAATAGGAAGTTTCTTTAATAAATAATAGATTTGCATCCATAAATTTTTAAATCATAAAATCATAAAATGAAAAGACAGACTATAGCATTGTTTTGCATAGCCGCACTTAGTATCATTTCTTGTGCTAAGGAAGGAGATAAAAAAGACGACAGCAAATATACAGATGAGCAAAAAGCTTCTTATTACATAGGAATGAGTATCGCTCAAAATATGAAACAGGAAGGCTTCAAAGTAGATGCAGAACTTTTGGCTCAAGGTATCAAAGAGGAAATGGACAGCACGAAGAAAAAGATGTTACCAGCTGAAGAAATGAACAGCTTTATGCAAGGGTTTATGATGAAACAGCAGCAAAAAAAGCAGTCTGAAGCGGGATCACAGTCCAATGATAATAAGAAAAAAGGTCTGGAATTTTTGGCGAAAAATAAAAGTAATCCAAAAGTGAAAACCACAGCTTCAGGCTTGCAATATGAAGTGTTGCAAGAAGGCGATGGTAAAACAAAACCCAAAGCATCCGATGTTGTACAGGTAAAATATACCGGGAAATTACTGGATGGAACCGTTTTCGACTCAACCGACAAAAATGGTGGCGCACCAATGGATATCAATCTGGGTGGTGTTATCAAAGGTTGGACAGAAGGAATCCAGCTAATGAGCAAAGGTTCTAAATACAGATTTTATATTCCGTCCGATTTGGCTTATGGAGACCAGGGAGCTGGAGCTGCAATTCCAGGAGGCTCTACTATCATCTTTGATGTAGAATTGGTGAATATAAAATAAAGCTATTCAATTCAATAAAATCGAAAAACCTCAGCCAATTAGCTGAGGTTTTCTTTGTTTTAATATGTATGAAAAAATTTAACTCTTATTCCACCGGTCGGAAAACCAAACCTGTTTCCTCGAAATAATCCAGCGTAATTCTGTCGCCGTCATTCACGGTTCCTGCAAGTATTTCTTTGGATAATTTATTCAAAACTTCCTGTTGGATCACTCTTTTCAAAGGTCTTGCTCCGAAAACTGGGTCATACCCTTTGTTTGTAAGATAATCCAAAGCATCTTGTGTTGCCGTCATAATAATGTTTCTTTTCAGCAACAGATCATTGAAACCTCTCAACTGATACTGAACGATTTTTCCGATTTCTTTTTTTCTTAAAGGCTGGAACAATACCGTTTCATCAATCCTGTTCAGGAATTCCGGACGTAATGTTTGTTTTAATAAATCAAAAACTTCAATTTTCGTTTTAGCGACAATTTCATCCTGGTTTTCCTCTGTAATATTCTCAAAATTTTCCTGAATAATATGTGAACCCAAATTCGAAGTCATAATGATAATTGAGTTTTTAAAATTCACGACTCTGCCTTTATTATCAGTCAAACGGCCATCGTCCAAAACCTGCAAGAGTGTGTTGAAAACATCAGGATGCGCTTTCTCAATTTCATCTAAAAGCACGACTGAATAAGGTCTTCTGCGAACCGCTTCCGTCAATTGTCCGCCTTCATCATACCCAACATATCCCGGAGGCGCACCGACCAAACGGGAAACCGAATGACGTTCCTGATATTCACTCATATCGATTCTCGTCATATTATTTTCATCATCGAATAAAAACTCAGCTAAAGCCTTTGCCAGCTCGGTTTTACCAACTCCGGTGGTTCCTAAAAAAAGGAAGCTTCCAATCGGTTTTTTCTCATCGCTCAAACCTGCTCTGTTTCTTCTGATGGCATCAGCAACCGCTTCGATGGCTTCTTCCTGGCCGACAACTCTGTGATGAAGCTCGGTTTCAAGATGCAGTAATTTTTCTCTTTCAGACTGAAGGAGTTTTGTAACAGGAATTCCCGTCCATTTTCCAATCACTTCAGAAATGTTGTCTGCGGTGACTTCTTCTTTAATCAATTCATTCTGATGGTTTTGCATCTCCAGTTCGAGTTTCTGCAGAGCATCTTCTTTTTCTTTGATTTTCCCATATTGGATTTCAGCAACTTTAGCATAATCTCCGGCTCTGGAAGCTCTTTCAGCTTCGAGTTTCAAAGATTCTATATCTTTTTTAATCTGGGTTAAATCCTCAGATTTTTGTTTTTCTTTCAGCCATTTGGCGTTGATTTCATTTCGCTGTTCAGAAATTTTCGAAATATCTTCCTTTAGATGGTCAATTTTAGTCTGATTTCCTTCTCGAGAAATAGCAGCCAACTCAATTTCCATCTGCATCAGTTTTCTGTCGAGAACATCTAGTTCTTCAGGTTTTGAATTGATTTCCATTCTCAGTTTGGCTGAAGCTTCATCAATCAAATCAATCGCTTTGTCCGGTAAAAAACGGTCTGAAATATATCGCTGAGACATTTCCACCGCTGCAATAATTGCTTCATCTTTGATTCTTACTTTGTGATGTGCTTCGTATTTATCCTTAATTCCACGAAGAATGGAAATTGCCGATTCCGTATCCGGTTCTTCCACCATTACTTTCTGGAAACGTCTTTCTAAGGCTTTATCTTTTTCAAAATATTTTTGATATTCATTTAAAGTCGTTGCTCCAATAGCTCTTAATTCACCTCTTGCCAATGCTGGTTTGAGGATATTTGCAGCATCCATTGCACCTTCACCACCTCCGGCTCCCACCAAAGTGTGGATTTCATCGATGAAAAGAATAATTTGCCCATTTGATTTTGTGACTTCATTGATGACAGATTTTAAACGCTCTTCAAATTCCCCTTTGTATTTTGCACCGGCAATCAAAGCGCCCATGTCTAATGAGTACAAAGTTTTATCCTGCAAATTTTCAGGAATATCACCACTGATAATTCTGTGGGCAATTCCTTCAGCGATAGCAGTTTTACCAACGCCTGGTTCTCCGATTAAGATCGGATTGTTTTTCGTTCTTCTCGAAAGAATTTGTAAAACTCTCCTGATTTCTTCATCACGACCAATCACTGGATCCAATTTCCCTTCAGCAGCTAATTCATTGAAATTTTTTGCGTATTTTTTTAATGACTGATACGTTTCTTCTGAACTTGCAGAATTTGCTGTGCTTCCTTTTCTTAATTCTTTAATTCCACCTTCCAAAAGACTTTTGGTTACGCCCATATCTTTCAGTGTTTTCGATACTTCGGAATTGGTTTCTAACAGAGAAAGCCAAAGATGTTCAATGGTTACGAATTCATCACCCATTTTTTTAGCAATATTGGGCGCATCAAGCAAAACTTTATTTGCTGATTGTGAAAGGTAAATGTTTCCTCCCTGTACTTTCGGAAGTTTTTCTAAATTTTCTCTGTTGCGTTCTCTTACCAAAGTGGCATCTGCTTCAGATTTTTTGAGTAAAAAAGGCGATATGTTTTCGTCTATCTGAAAGATTCCTTCCAAAAGGTGTTGAGGCTCTATTTGCTGATTGCCAAATTCCATTGCCACTTGTTGAGCGGCCTGGATGGCTTCCTGTGATTTTACGGTATATTGGTTTAAGTTCATATTTTTTTTTATTAAATGATTAAAGAATTAAAAGATTATTTATTAGAGTCTGTATCAAATTCTGTTCAATTTTTAAAATTTGAATTAATGATTTTGATTGTTTAAAAAACATTAAGAAAGTAAATTTTTAGCTTAGCTCTCTTAATGCTTTATCAATCATTTAATTCGAATAGCTTATCGCAAAAAGTATTCTTTTGTTGAATTTTTAAAATTATCAGACAAAATTTCCGAATAATTGAATTTTAATTAAAGTTGAAACGACAAAATTTCCGAAAATCGAATAATTAGATTAAAAATGATTGTCAATTTGGTACTTCATTAAAAACAAAATTTAGGTTAGAAATTATGTTTGTCTTTTTAAATTCTTAATTCAAATCTGATAAGTCTGCAAATAGTTTTATATTTGATGAAAAGCAAAACTATGTACACACAAATAGAAATAGACGCCCAATTCGAAGGAAAATTACAATTGATTTATCTCAATCAGCCAGAAAGCTACAATAGTTTGACGAAGGTGATGTTGGGTGAATTGAGAGACGCGGTTCACAAATTCAGTGAAGATGAGAATGTGCGTTGCGTTGCGATTGCCGGAAAAGGAAAAGCGTTTTGTGCAGGACAAAATTTGAAAGAAGCGTTGAGTTTTGGTGAAGACGAGGACGACCGCGCCATCCAGCGTTTTGTGATAGAATATTACAATCCTTTGGTTTTGGAAATCGTGAAGTGTAGAAAGCCTGTGATTGCTTTGGTCAATGGTCCTGCAGTCGGAGCTGGTGCAATGTTGGCGTCGATTTGTGATTTCACTTTGGCTGTGGAAAGTTCCTATTTTTCTTTCGCTTTTGCTAATATCGGATTGATTCCAGATACGGCAGGAACTTACTTTTTACCTAAATTGGTTGGAAAGCAATTGGCGAGTTATCTGTCATTCACAGGAAAAAAAGTGCCGGCGCCCGAAGCTAAGAAAATGGGCTTGGTTGCCGACGTTTTCCCAGATTCTGAATTTGTGGAAAAATCGATGGAAGTTCTTACACAATTAGCTCATTCTGCAACAACAGCACTTTATCTGACTAAAAAAGCCTTCAACAAATCTTACGATTTTACTTTGAAAGAGCAGTTGGATTACGAATCCATCATTCAACAAGATGCAGCTGAGACTGAGGATTTCCGAGAAGGTGTGACTGCTTTTATCGAAAAACGCTTACCAGATTACAAAGGGAAATAGGTTGGAGAGAGGGAGAGGAGAGAGTGGGAGTGTTTGAGAATTTTTTTTCCATCTTCAAACTTCAAACTTCCATCCTCCATCTTCATACTTCCATCATCTATGATTTATCAATCATCATTTATATCTTTTATGACTCCGAAAGAAACCGCCGAGTATATGTTCGGTAAAGACTTCTTTTCTCAATGGTTGGGAATCGAACTCATCGACATCAAAGAAAATTACTGTTTTCTGAAAATGCCCGTGAAACCCGAAATGATAAACGGATTGGGAACCGTTCACGGTGGTGTGACCTTCGCTTTTGCAGATTCGGCGCTGGCTTTTTCGTCCAATAATACAGGCGATGCTGCGGTTGCGCTCAATTGTTACATTAATTTTACAAAAGCTGTAAGAAATGGCGATATTGTGACTGCCGAAAGTATTTTGCTGACAGATACAAGGAAAACTGCAGTTTATGATATCACGATTAAAAATCAGAATGATGAGGTTGTAGCAGGTTTCCGGGGAACAGTTTACAAAATAGGAAAGAAAGTGACGGAATTGTAGAGTAATTATTTGGGCAGCTTTTCCGCCTTCCGTTCCCAATCTTTTTGCCTTCGCTTTTCCAGCCACAAAAAAGGATTTCCACTCAAGTCGGGCTGCAGATTCAACCTTTAAATTTTACATTGTCATACTGAGCTTGTCGAAGTATTTCAAAACTCTTTCAAAAAACTTCAAAATTAATTTTGGAGTTTTAAAATAAATTGTAGCTTTGTAATTCAAAGTTCTTTTTATGGAATCGAAAAATTATCAGGAAGAGTTAGCGCACATCCGTCAGATGATGGAACGCAGTTCAAGATTTATTTCATTGAGTGGTTTGTCCGGCGTCATTGCGGGAATCGTGGCGTTGCTGGGCTCTGTTTATGTTTATTTCGTTTTCCAGAGAGAAGGCATCGACTATTTTGATGGCAATCGCAATATCTACGGACCGGCTTTGGCCAAGGAATTATTCTTTGTTGCTTTGGTAGTTTTGGTTTTAGCAATTTCCAGCGGTTATATTTTCACAGCCAGAAAGAGCAAAAAGAAGAATCTGAAAATTTGGGATTCTATTACGAAGAAGTTGTTGTTCAACTTTGCCATTCCATTGATTGCGGGCGGGATTTTTTGCGTTGCGCTTTGGTATCATAACTTTTTTCCCTTAATTGCGCCGTCAATGCTCATTTTCTACGGATTGGCTTTGGTCAATGCAGAACGATACACATTAAGCGATGTTAAATATCTCGGGATTTGTGAAGTCGTTCTCGGAATGATTGCATTATTCTGGCTTGGTTGGGGATTGATATTTTGGGCCATTGGATTTGGATTTTTGCATATTTTTTATGGGATTTTGATGTACCGGAAATACGATTAATAGATATGTTTATACTTTTAATTGTGTTTCTTGTAGGCTTATTAATTTTTTTAATAATTAAGAATTTTATTTTAAAGAATTCATTCACGAGAAGCAAAAAGATAATTTACAGTATCATAATTGCATTAATTGCAGCGCCAATTTTTTATTTTCTCTTTGTGGCTAGTTTAATGTACTTTATGTCTCGAGAAGTAAGCAAAAAGTTTGATATGGTGCTATGGAATAACTCTATTAATATTGTTGATGGGGACTTTGCAAAGTATGAGATGGTTGATGACCTTATCGAGAGCCAGATTTTATTGAACAAAGATAGTCTTTCAATTAAAAAAGTTTTAGGCCAACCGGACTCTAAGAATATTGATGGTAGTAAATGGACATATGATGCAGGAACAGGCGGAGGTTATGGTTTTGTGGATCATTATTTAGATATCTATTTTCATAAAAGTAAGGCTGTAAAATTAGAACATAGAAGAATTAAAGATTAAGAAAAATGTTAAACATCAATCAACTCAACAAAGAATTCGAAAGTCGTGTAAGATTGGGCATTATGTCCGTTCTTATGGTCAACGATTGGGTTGATTTTACCGAAATGAAAAACCTTCTCAGTGCCACTGACGGAAATCTCGCCAGCCACAGCACAGCGCTGGAAAAAGCAGAATACATCGAAGTGAAAAAAGAATTTGTAGGCAAAAAACCGAGAACCTCTTACCGTGTGACGCAAAAGGGCAGAGATGCGTTCACAGAACATATCAACAACTTGGAAAAATTGTTGGGAAGATAA
>JAGNPP010000014.1:0-8799 GCA_017989575.1 Chryseobacterium sp. | reverse complement strand
GCAGGTTTGTCATTATTCTACAGTTGGCAAGTCGAGCCGTTTTGGCTGGAGTTTGTTCATCAGGATTTACCGATTAAAAATCTGCCTTCAAAACTTCACAATAAAGTCCTGATGCAGATTTCAGATTTACACGTCGGAAATCGTTTCGATTATAATTTCCTGATTGATTCCTTCCAAAAAGCAAAAGCGTACAAGCCAGACATTGTGGTTTACACTGGAGATTTTGTTTGTTGGGAAGATAATCCCGAACAATTTGAACAACTGAAAATCGTAATGAAAGAAGCCGTTCTCGGAACTCTCGGAACAATCGCAATTCTCGGCAACCACGATTATGGCTCGGATTGGAAAGAAGAATATGTTGCAGATGAGGTTTCAAAAATTCTTACGGATTCCAAAATCCAGATGTTGAGAGATGAAAAAGCGGAAGTTGCCGGACTCAATATTTTCGGTTTCGAGGAATTATGGGGAACCAATTTCCATCCAGAAAATTTGACCAAAACCATCAATCCAGATGAAGCAAATCTCATCCTTTGCCACAATCCCGATGTTTGCGATTTGGATGTTTGGAACGGTTACAAAGGTTGGATTCTCTCCGGACATACGCACGGCGGACAAGCGAAACCGCCATTTCTTCCGCCGTTAATTTTACCAGTTAAAAACAGAAAATACACTTCGGGAATCATCGATTTGGAAGATGGGAGAATGCTCTACATCAATCGGGCGTTGGGACATTCTTACCAAGTCAGGTTCAATTGCAGACCGGAGATTACACTTTTTACTATGAAATCTATTTAATATTAAAATCAACACTTATGGAAAATTTTAAAATTCTACACATCGGAAAGTTTCTGTTTTGGCTTTCATTTATCTTAGGAAATGTTTGTCTCTTTGGCTACATTTTTTCTCGCGAAGGAGCATTTCAAGTTGGTGGATTTTTGCTTTTGATGTATGGGACAATCGTCAATCTCATCGCGTTTTTCGGATTGATTTTATTTGGAATATTCACTCCAAAATATACGACGGAAGCCATCAAATCTGCAATGATTTTACTCATCAATATTCCCATCGCCATTCTTTATTTCTACATCGGAATCTCAATTTAAAAATAAAAATTATGAAAAAAATCCGCATCCAATTTCTGCTTTTTGTTTATGAAAACACACAAAAGCTTTATCGAAAATTTTTTAAGAAAAAGAAAAGACAATGGGCATTTTCCCAGCAACAATTGCTGGCTTTCGAGGAAGATACGCTTGGAAGAAAGCTAGGTGAATTCTATAAAAAGCACGGCTTTACGATGATTCCAAAGATGGAAAATCACGATGTTCATCATTTGCTTACGGATTGCGGAACCAGGTTCGAGGAGGAAATTGCAATGCAGTTTTTGCTTCTCGGCAATGGAAAAATGAATGCGCATCTTCTCGCCGCCATATTTTTAGGAAGTCTCATTCTACCGGAATATTTCAAAATTTATATTCAAGCATATAAAAAGGGAAAGCGTATGAGACCTTTCTACTATTGGGATTTTGAAAAATTGCTCACTCACAATTTTGAGAACATCAGAGATTTTGTTTATCAAAAACAAACGCCAGTTTTCTATTAGACTTATTTAAATTAATAAAACCTTATAATTATGAAAAAACATCATTTGATTTTCATCACAGTTTTGGCGGTTATCGTCCTTTTCTACAAAGAATATGTCGCACTCAATCTCGGGATTTTTGGAATCTTTCTGAGCATTCTGACTTTTACTCAAACCAAATCAGAATTGAGAGACCGAACTTTTCTCACGCTTTTTGTCACGTCCATTTTCTCGTCGTTTGCATTTGCTTGGTTTGGCGATGAGGTTTCATTTTTGGCAGTTTTCGTCTCGCTTTTCCTGCTGAGGTTCCGAGGAACTTATCCCAAACTGAAACCTTTTCTTTACATCGAAGTTTTATTAATCAACCTTTTCTCATTTTTAGGAAGAGTTTTCAACATAGAACAATGGTACGAGAAACCGAAAGAAGGGAAAAGCTTTGCCAAAAAATTCATCACATTTGTTTTGATTCCTGGATTGTTTGTCACTATTTTCTTCTTTATTTATTCTTTTGGGAGTGACCATTTTGCAAATCTGTTCAGAGATTCTGAGTTGGATTTTGAACCGCTTACTGTAATAATTCTTGCAGTTATCGGGTTTTACATTGGGTTTATTTTCTGGAATTTTGGTGTGGAACGATTTATCTTCAAACAAAATCACCATTTAAAAGACGACTTTTCCGACATCATCAATTTAGAAAAACCAACTTTTTCTTTCCTCGACATCGATTCCGAAAGAGTGAGTGGATTCGTATCATTATCAGCGCTTAATATTTTGCTTTTGGTTTTTGTGGTGACGTATAATTACGAACAATTTTATGAAGTCACAACTTCCGCAGACACTTTGAGCGCAGAAACGCACGACCGTGTGAATGCCGTGATAATGTCTATCATAATGGCGATTCTCGTGATTCTATTTTACTTTAAAAATGGATTTAATTTTGATGAAAAAGCAACATCTCTGAAAATCTCTGCAAAAATTTGGATTGTTTTAAATGGAACTTTGGTGCTTTCCGCAATCATCAAAAATGCAGAATATATCTCAGGTTTTGGTTTGACTTACAAACGTCTTGGCGTTTACGCTTTCTTGACGATGGCTTTGATTGGATTGATTTTTACCTTCATCAAAATTCAAAAAAAGAAGACCAATGCGTTTCTTTTCAACAAGATGTTTTGGGCATCGTATGGCTTGATTTTGGTTTGCAGTTACGTGAATTGGGGCGGAATTATCACTTCAAACAACATTCAAAGAAAAGATTTCGCAGACAATTTCCATTTGGTTTCCATTAATTATAATGAAAGAACTTTGCTGGATTATGCTGAGAAATCTGGAAACTCTGAAATGAAAAACAAACTGACAGAAAGAATAGAATCTTATCAACAAGAAACTTTCCTATCAAAAATTTTATATTATGAAACGATTAATCTCGACAAATCAAAAATTAAATAGTTTAAAATATCTGTCTTTAATTCCATTGTTTTTGGTCGCCTGTAAAAAGGAACCGGAAGTAAAAGATACAAAATTGGATACCATTACAACGATTGAAAAACCTATCGATTCGCTATCGACAATTCTAAAAACGGAGAAAGAATCGAACCAAAATATTATGACGGTTGATGCTTCCAAAATGCCAATCCGACTGAATCTCGAAATCAAAAATCCGGATGATCAAATTATTTTGAAATTGGAAAATCTAGATCAACCCAAAATAAAAGGCTTCGTGAAAACAGAAACGCCGATGAATGTGAGATTCAACCAAATCAGAATGCCAGACAATACTTTCGACGGACCATTCGGATCAACGATTGAATACGACACGAAACAGAAAGGCGAATATTGGCTAATCTTCGCCAAAAATAATATGGCAGACGGCGAGCCCGTCGGAAAATTCTTTGTGAAAATTGAATAAAATGAAAAGGATTTCAGTAAAATGAGATCCTTTTTTTTTTGACATCACTTTAATTCTATTCTTCTGATTTTCAACGCTTTGAATTTGGATAGTACAACAATGGTAACCTGTTTTTTATGATAGGAGCTATTTTATGTAGTTTCTTTGTGGTGTTAAAAACACAAGGCGGGAAATAGATCTCGCCACAAACGATGAAAATAAAAACACACATTTTGAAAAACTGGATTCTTTCCTCAACGGGAAGGAATCTTTGTCTTGTTCTGTTGTTTGTGGTTCAGCTTTTCTCTTCGCAGATTGTTGTCAAAGACAATTCGCTTTTTGTGGGGTCAGAAAATGTTGTTAGTGAAGATTCTTTTTCATCATCTGAGACTGCAGTAGATAATGCTGTTCTTTATGTTTCCTCTGGGACAACCGTTACTAATATTGAAAATATTGTCAGCTATAAGACAATTGCTATCAAGAAATCGAAGCCAAGTTTAGAAGTCAAAACTAAAGGATTGGCTCAGGTTTCAAAGAGGCATAAACTTCCGAAAAATGACACCTCGAAGAGAATCAAAACAAATCCTGAAAAACCTCAGGAGTTTTATTCCTCATCTCCGATAGATTCTCAGATTTCTATCCATAACCAAATTGTTTCTTTTGCTATTCCTGCGCAAGTAGGCAAAGATAGAACGCTGGTTCATACTTTTGTTTTTGCTTGGAAACCTTTGGCTTTGAAAAGAATCTCGGAAAAACTAGATTCTTTTCAGGATGATATCCTTGCTCGGATTTCTTTAGGTACTTTATCTATAAGACCGCCACCTTTCTTGGCTTAAAATATCGCCTATTCACTTAGCAACATTCATCATCGATTGTAAAAAATTGATTGTTGAACATTGAAAATGACCTCGTTTTGGGGGTTGTTTAGGAGACTATTGCTCAAAATCAAAATTTATCTTTTCATTAAAATAATGAATGATGATCGATTTTTTAATTCTCAAAAAACTAAACTTAAAATAATATTTATAATGAGAAAAAACTATTTACGTAATTTGTTAAAGCATTTTGTGTGGCTCCTGCTCTTTGTGGGAATGTCTGCAAATGGGCAAACAATTACCTCGCAAATTGTTGGTAATGCTGCTAGTAGCAATGACGCTCAAGAGAATAACAGCACAACGCTTACTGCTTGGGTTTCCTTAGGATATAATAACCCTTTTTACTCCACCTCAGGTTTGCGCTTTAGTGAGAATATAAGCATTCCTCAAGGTGCAACTATTGGTAATTCCTTCATTACTTTTAAATCGAATTATGTAAGAACAGGAAACATAACCCTTCGTATTTATGCTCAGGCCCATCCCAACCCTAACGTGTTTGCGAATAGTGGCGGTAAAACTATATCAAATCGCCCAAAAACATCAGCTTATGTAGATTGGGAAATCACCACAGATTGGGAAGAAGAATCAGACTATCAAACTGTTAATATTGCACCTCTCATCCAAGAATTGGTTAACAGAGCCGATTGGCCTCCATCAGGAAATTCTATAGTCTTTATTATAGAAAATCTTCCTAATACTACCACAACCAATGGGCGTTATGCGTATCCATCTTCGACTTCAAATGCAAAAGCTCCAATACTTACAATTAACTACAGCACTTGTTCGCCAACGATTGAAAAACCGGTGTTTGTGAAAGGAGCTACCTCTACAAGATGTATTGGTGCGGGATCAGATAATTTTGTTGCAAATTCTGCAAATGCTACGTCTATTACGTATAGTCTGAATCCGGTTGCTTTAAATGCTGGTAATACGATTAATGCAACTACGGGAGCAGTAAATTTTGTAGCGGGTTGGTCTGGTACAACCATTATTACTGCTACTGCACAAGGTTGTGCGGGACCAAAGACCTCAACACATACGATTAATTTTACTCCAGCTGCGAGTACTCCTGTGTTTAGTTCCTATGAAAATCTGCGATGTAGTGGAGCTGGAAGTGTAACTTATACTGCAACTGCAAATGGTGCAATTAGTTATGAGTATAGTATTGTTAATACAGGATCAGGAACTCAACCAACCATCAATACCTCTACAGGGCAAGTAAATTATCCTGCAAATTGGGTTGGGCAAAGCGCCATTAAAGTTAACGCAATTGGTTGTTCTAATACTACTACTGCTACTATTAATGTAACTTCGAGAGCGGTTTTTGCAGTAGATGATACTGTGGAAGTAATCAGTGGAAATGAAGTAAGTTTTGATGTATTAACCAATGATTTATGTAGTGTAAATCCGAGTACAGTAACCATTGTAAGCCAACCTTTAAACGGATTACTTACGAAAGGTGTAAATGGTAATTTTACGTATGTTCCTTTGGGTAATGAGACTGCAACTTATACTTTTCAGTACCAAGTTTGTTCTACGATTGGTTCCAATTGTTCTATTGCAACGGTAACGATTAATGTGCTGTCTAGTTTTACTTCAGATCCTTGTTCTACACTTAGCCAAGAAAGAATTTTCTATATGCCTTTCCCCGAAAATACGGATCAATTGCATTCTGCTTTGAAAAGTGCAGGATCTCACAGTACCAATAGCATACAACCAGAGGTAAGAAATATATCATCCTTGTCCGTTCCGTATCCTTCAACCATCATTATTTATGACCATTGGGAAGATGGCTATGAAGCTAATATTTTGAAACCAACACAAGCAACTACCCAAATTTGGGGAGATGGTATTTTGACCAATGGTATTGCGCCTGGAACCACAAATGATTTAATTCCACCGGGACATTATATCACTTTTGACAATACTTTTAATTGGAGTAGACCAACGACTCAGATAGAATATGATGGTAAAGACAAAATATACGCATCCAACGAAATTTCAGTTACCAAAGTGACAGGAAGTATAAACACTTTTAATGTTCAAAATGTGAAAACCAATGTTATTGATACCAGTAAATTTGGTACTACTTATGTTTTGCCTTTTGGGGAAAATACTAAATTAGATAACACGCGTGTTTTCAGATATACTGGTTTGTTTGCAAGAGCAATGGAAAACGGAACTCGAATAACTATTAAAAGACCAAATGGTACTACTATAACTGGAGGAACTTCCCCAGTATTAGCAGAAGGTGAAGTTTGGTATTTTGGAGGAACAGCGAGTACTCCAATTGGATTATATCCTGCCGATGTAGATAATGCCAATGATTTAAAAGCTGGTTACATTGTAAGCAGTGACAAAAAATTCGGGGTTGATTTGGTGTTTGGTGGTATTGATAATTATGGAACTAGAAACATTCCTTTGTATCCGGCAGAATATTATAGCCATACTTACTATTCTCCATTTTATTCTACATCCTCAGACGCGGCAGCAAAAGCTTATTTTGTAAATCCAAATCCTGGGCAAATTAGAATTAATTGGACAAGAGGAAACGGAACCTCAGGGTATTTTATGGTACCAGGAAGTGGAGGAGCTAACATAAATGTATTTAATTTGAATGTAGCAACGGGAACAAAATTCAAAAGTCAGGGAGGCGAAAGTTTTACCGCTGTTGTAATTTCAGATGATGACCAGATTAATTCTGGAACCGCACTAGAGCCTGCATCGGGTTATGATGCTGCTTATACTTTATTGCCAGAATATCGATTAACCAATTTTGCAAAATTAGCTTGGGCGCCTGGTTCAGGTGATTTACTGGATAATTTCAATCCTTTATGGGTAACTCCAACGGTTACCACCACTATTTACGTAAAATATAATGGAGATGTTACAACAGGTGTAGTAAGCCGAAGATCACCTTGTGGAGCATATCATGATGTTAAATTTGATAATGTACCTGCATTAAGTTCAAGGATGATTTTTGGTCAAAACAATGATAATACAGGAATGGCTGTATTTAATTGTGATAATGTACCAATGGCAGCACTTTGGGGGCAAAGACCTTTTGATACTCCTGCTGGTACTCCTTTCGGCGAAATTACTCCTCGCCCACTAGACGTTGGTTACACCGTAGATGGTTCTTGTCTTAAAAAAATGATTTTCGCTCAAGATGATTATGCAACCACAGGTATCAATACACCAGTTGCTATTAATGTTGTGCCCAATGATACTGCCTTTTTGTTTTCATTAAATCCAAGTACAGTAACCGCAATATCGCAGCCTGCCAATGGAACAATTACGGTGAACAACGGAATCTTTACCTACACCCCAAATTTTGGTTTCCAAGGAACCGATTCTTTTAATTATAGAATCTGCGGTTCAGACCCAAGCGGTACCTATTGCGATACTGCAACCGTTTTTATTAATGTAAACTGTGGATTTGTAGCAGATAGCAACATTATTTCTGGGATTACCTTTATGGATGTGAATAAAAATCAAATTGCAGATACTACAGAATTTGATGTAGAGAATGTCGCGATTGAACTTTATAATGACTTAAACAACAACGGGATATTAGATGCAACAGATACTTTAGCACAAACAACAATATCGGATACAAACGGAAAATATTCTTTTGCCGTAACCACGAAAGTAAATGTATTGGATAGATTTGATGTAAACGGAAATAGTAACAATAATGGCTCAGAAAACTGGGCAGGAAACTGGACTTTGAGTGGTGCCACAATCTCATCTAACCGCTTAAACGTAAACTTAAATGCTACATCTGCCCAATCCCTAGCAAGAAGAACCGTTAATTTATTAGGAAAGACAAAAGCAATTTTAACCTATAAATGGGATAAAAGCACATTTTCCGCAGATTCTAATGAATGGATTGAGGTACAGGTTTCAACAAACGGAACTACTTACGTCCCTCTCTACCGATTTATTGGTGCTGCAAGTGCAACAGGAACACATACATTTGATATTTCAGCCTATATTTCTGCAAATACAACCATCCGTTTTATAGAATCTAATGAGTCTGTTGTAGATGCGACTAATAAGTATGTGCGTTTTGATGATATAGAAGTGAAATCCTTTACCTCAAAATCGTATATCGTAAAAGTGAAAGACGGTGAAAAACCAACTTTAAGCAGAACTGTGCCACTTTCACCAAATTATTATGCAGTTACTTTTACTGGTTCGGAAGAAAGCAAATGTAGCACGAACTTCGGTTTTAGCACAAACATTAATGCCAATAATGACATCAACCAAACTACAGTAAACGTTCCTGTTGCAGGAAATTTATTCACCAATGATGACATTAATGCAGGAAGTACTTTCTCTATCACAGGTTTAAAAGTAGATACCAACGGAGATGGTATTTTCGAAACAACCATCACCGCAAACGGAACTGCACAAACCATTCCGGGAGTAGGAACCATTTCTGTAAACGCTACAAC
>JAGNPP010000155.1 GCA_017989575.1 Chryseobacterium sp. | reverse complement strand
TTGCCTATCTACAACACTAAAATATTTGCTATCAGAAAGACCCCGTTTGCGAAATTCTTCACCTAATCCTGAAATTTCTAAACAAGAACTTCTAACCAATGCTGCAGAATGCATCTTTCTATCATAGCGGTTGCTATCCTGCGCCCTGATTAAGTTACTTGTTATTCTACCGCTTGCCTTGAGAATCAGCGCATTCATAAAAACTAAAAAAACTTTCTTTTCTGGAATGAGTTTAGCGATAGAATTTAGCGTGTCGTCTATTTCCTCTGCCTTTTTGTACAAAGGTGATTCGAAAAAAATTTCCATTTGATCCATAATACGTGTTTTAGGAAATAAATATAATAAAAAAAGAGAGCAAAAATATGCTCTCTTAAATATATTTTAGATTTGAAATTTCTTACAATTCCAAAGCTCTTCTTTCGTCGCCATCCATTAGGAATTCTACTGGATTGTCGATTGCTTCTTTTACGGCTACCAAGAAACCTACGGATTCTTTTCCGTCGATGATTCTGTGGTCATAAGACATTGCAACGTACATCATTGGTCTAATCACGACTTGTCCGTCAACAGCAACTGGTCTTTGGATGATGTTGTGCATTCCCAAGATTGCAGATTGTGGCGGGTTGATGATTGGTGTAGATAACATCGATCCGAAAGTTCCACCATTCGTGATAGTGAAAGTTCCTCCAGTCATCTCATCAACTGTGATTTTTCCGTCTCTTACTTTTAAAGCAAGGTCTTTGATGTTTGCTTCAACACCTCTTAGAGACATATTTTCTGCATTTCTAAGCACTGGAACCATCAAACCTTTTGGTCCTGAAACTGCGATAGAAATATCAGCAAAGTCATAATTAGTTTTGAAATCCCCGTCGATAGAAGCGTTTACATCTGGGTAAAGTTTTAATGCTCTCGTAACGGCTTTCGTGAAGAAAGACATAAATCCAAGACCGATGCCGTGTTTTGCAGCAAATTCTTCTTTATATTGTTTTCTGATTCTGAAGATCTCGGACATATCAACCTCGTTGAAAGTCGTCAACATTGCCGTTTCGTTTTTCACTGAAACCAATCTTGCAGCGATCTTTCTTCTAAGAACTGAAAGTTTTGTAGTCGATGTTCCTCTGTTTCCGCCACTTGCGCTTCCCATTGCAGGAACCGAAGCTGTAACAGCATCATCTTTTGTAATTCTGCCATCTCTGCCAGAACCACTTACCTGACTTGGAGCAATTCCTTTTTCGTCAAGGATTTTTTTAGCAGCAGGAGAAGGTGTTTGAGCAGCGTAAGTTTCAGTTTTTGCAGCTTCGGCTTTTGGAGCAGGTGCTGTTTCTTCTTTTTTAACTTCAGCTTTAGGCTCTTCTTTTGGTTTTTCTGCGGCTGGAGCAGCGCCACCGTCTGGTTTTGCAGCATCCATATCAATAAGACAAACCACTTGACCAACTTGAACCACTTCACCTTCTTCTGCCTTCAAAGTGATTATACCACTTTGCTCAGCAGGAAGTTCCAAAGTTGCCTTGTCAGAATCTACTTCTGCAATTGGCTGATCTTTTTCTACGTAATCACCGTCTTGTACTAACCAAGTTGCGATTTCTACTTCTGTGATAGATTCTCCTGGTGAAGGAACTTTCATTTCTAATATTGACATACTCTATTTTGTTTTTAATTTCAGAACAATCTGTGAAGACTGTTATTCTTTATAGTTTATTAATTTTATTAAGCTGTAACTGGTCTTTTTGCAGGCTCATCATTGCATTGAAAAACAGAATTGATGATCTTGGTCTGGTTTTTCTCAAACATCTTGTGACTTCCAGGAGCAGGCGTTCCACTTGCAACCGGAGAAATCAATTGAATGTTTGTATTTCTAAAGTTTCTCAAGATGAAACTCCAAGCTCCCATATTTTCTGGTTCTTCCTGAGCCCAAATCAGATCTTTTTTGTTGCTGTACTTATCAAAGATGGCTTGAACTTTTTCAAAGTTTAATGGATAAACCTGCTCAAGTCTTACCAAAGCTACTTTATCATCATTAAGCTCTTCTTTCTTAGCCAAAAGATCGTAATATAATTTACCAGTACAAAGTACCAATCTTTCCACTTTTGCTGGATCAGCTGTAGGATCGTCCAAAATTGGCTGGAAACTTCCTGTTGCAAGATCTTCTAGTGGAGAAACAACTTTTGGATGTCTCAACAATGATTTTGGTGTCATGATCACCAATGGTTTTCTGAATCCGAATTTCATTTGTCTTCTCAACAAGTGGAAATAGTTAGCTGGAGAAGTAATGTTTGCAACAATGATGTTCTCATTGGCAGCAAGCGTCAGGAATCTTTCCAATCTTGCAGAAGAGTGTTCTGCACCTTGACCTTCGGATCCGTGAGGCAACATCATTACCAAACCATCTTGGATCTTCCATTTTTCCTCGGCAGCAACTAGATATTGGTCAACAATGATCTGAGCACCATTTGTAAAATCACCGAACTGAGCTTCCCAGATGGTCAATGTTTTAGGTGCGGCCATTGCATAACCATAATCGAAACCTAGAACGCCATATTCTGAAAGATGTGAGTTATAAACATCAAATCTTTGTTCGTTTATTTGTCTTAATGGGATATATTCTTCCTCTGTATCTTCAGTTTTAACAACGGCGTGGCGGTGAGAGAAAGTTCCTCTTTCCACATCTTCTCCAGAAATCCTTACGTTGTAACCCTCGGTAAGCAATGTTGCATAAGCCAACAACTCGCCGGTCGCCCAATCCAAAGAATTATTCTCAACCATCTTCACTCTGTTGTCGAAAAGACGAGTGATTTTATTGATGAATTTTTTATCTGCAGGAAGTGTTGAAATTTTAATTGCAAGTTCCTTCAGTTTTTCAAGGTCGTAAGTTGTATCAATATCAGAATTCGAAACACAACCTTTTCCACCGATTGGGAAATCTGTCCAGTCATCTTGCATAAAGACATCCATTGTATTTCTCTCGATTTCTTTGGAAGCGTCAAAATTCTCATCTAACAACCCTTTGAATTCCTTCTCCATCTTAGTCAAGACTTCGTCAGAAACCACGTTCTCCTTAATCAAAAGATCTTTGTAGATCTCTCTAGGGTTTTGGTGTTTTGAGATTAATTTATAAAGATTTGGCTGTGTAAATCTTGGCTCATCACCTTCATTATGTCCATATTTTCTGTAACCAAGCAGATCGATATAAACGTCTTTACCAAACTTAGCTCGGAAATCTGCAGCAAATCTGATGGCGTGAACTACAGCTTCTACATCATCAGCATTGACGTGCATCACTGGAGAATCCGTTACTTTTGCAATATCTGTACAATAAACAGACGATCTTGCATCCAAATAATTGGTGGTGAAAGATACCTGATTATTAACCACGATATGAACTGTTCCACCAGTTTTGTAACCTTCCAGGTTCATCATCTGAGCAATCTCATAAACAATACCTTGACCAGCAATTGCACCGTCTCCGTGGATTACGATTGGTAAAACTTTGGAATAATCGTCGTTGTAAGTGTTGTCAACTTTTGCTCTGCAGATTCCTTCTACAAGCGCTGCAACAGTTTCTAAGTGCGATGGATTAGGCGTTAAATTAATTCTAACTTCTTCGCCGTTTGCAGTGGTGATTTTTTTAGAAGATCCCAAGTGATATTTAACGTCACCAGAGAAAACATCTTCTTCAAATTCCTTCCCTTCAAATTCTGAGAAAATCTGTTTGTAAGACTTTTGGAAAACATTGGTCAAAACATTCAGACGTCCTCTGTGCGCCATTCCAAGAACGACTTCGTCAACACCTAACTGTGAAGATCTTGTAATCAATTGGTCAAGTGCAGGAATCAAAGATTCGCCTCCTTCGAGAGAGAAACGTTTTTGACCTACGAATTTTGTATGAAGGTAATTTTCAAACGCCACCGCTTGGTTTAATTTGAAAAGAATTTCTGTTTTTTCCTGAGCAGAAAGAGTTGGATGGTTTTCATTCACATTCACCCATTCCATAATCCACTTCTTCTCCTCTACATTTTGGATGTGCATATATTCCACACCGATAGAATCACAATAGATGTTTTCCAAATGTGTGATGATCTCTTGCAAAGTTGCAGGACCAGGCATTCCGGTTTGTGTCGCAGAATTAAATTTCTTATTCAAATCATCTTTTGACAATTCGAAGTTTTCTAATTCAAGCGTTGGGAAATGATGTCTTCTTTCTCTTACAGGATTGGTTTTTGTGAAAAGGTGACCTCTTGATCTGTAAGCATTGATAAGGTTTACTACCTTAAATTCTTTTGTAATATCTTCTGAAACCGCATTGTTTGCAACGGCTTGCTGTGCATATTGAACTGGCGCAGAGCCAGCAGAAGCAGATGTAACTTCTACATCATCATTATAGTTTTCTAAAGCAAAATCAAAACCTTGGAAAAACGCTTTCCAAGATGGTTCTAATGCATCGGGGTATTTTTTGTACTGCTCGTACATATCATCAATCAGCTGAGCATGTACTGCATTTAGAAATGAAAATTTATCCATTATTACAGATTATCTGTTAAAATATTTACGATTAAATAATTGCGACCAAATTTACTAATTTTTTGTGGATTAGCATTCAATCAAACGATTTATTCCCGTAAATATACATGATATTTGTCAGATAAACTATCTGTAAACCGGCAAAGATAATTTCAGCTTTACATCTTGATTTTCAGCAGGCTCTTCCAAGAACTCCTCCATTAACTGACCATTTCTCAAGGTATCTTTCTTTGCTTTTTTTACCAGCTCCTGAATGTTTTTGATGCGGCTGTTGTAATTCCCTCGATAATAAATCACATACATCTTGGAAGCATTGATGGTATGGAAATTAAAATTATTGTCGCTCACAGAAGTTCTTTTGGATAGCGGAACGCCGTAGAAATAAGAAACTTCTTTGTCTTTGAGATTGGCAGGATTTGTCATCAACACAGGCGTTCCGAACTCATCGTCTTTCTTTGCAAGATCGGATTTAACGAAATTGAGAACCTTGTTGTGATTCATAATCACATTTTTGAAAAGAATATCCTTGGTATTTCTAGTACTTACATTCACGCCCAAAAGCAGTCCGCCTTCTCTGTTTTCGACCATCACGCTGTCATATTTTACAGAAGCCAAGATTTGATCCTTGTTGACTTTGTTGCCTAAAAGCAGATAGAGATTCTTCATACTTTTATCAATATTTTCCACAAAAAAATCTTCTGCAACCAAATTGAGAGATCTTTCCAGATAGCTTCTCTTGGGAGTGTGGATATTCCAAATCATTTTGGTTTTGTTGCCAGACGGAATGAATTTGACATCAATCAAATAAGGATTCTCGCTATCGCCTTCAAAAAGCTGATAACGCAAAGTTCGGTTGGGATTGGAATATCGGATAAACAAATCTCCGAAATCATCATTCTTCTTATCCGAAAACTTCATCGCACTTCCGATGCCTTCATAAGGACTGAAGAAATTATAACTGATATTATCTTTTTCATTAAAGAAATCATTCCAAGTGGTGAAGTTCTGAAGATTATTAAACTGAGGAAAAACACGATCCACAGGATAATCGATCTCGGAATGATGCACAAAACTCTTGCTCTCATCCACAAAATTCATAGAGATAGAATAGATCCCGAAAAGACACAAAATGATAATAACGATAAACTTGAAAAGTCTCATGGATAAAGATAAATTTTAGAATGGATAACCGATGGCAAAATTAATAGTTGGTTTCAGAGGCTTGATTTTATCTACCACCCAACGGTCTCCTTGCGGACGGTTTGGATCGTACATTTTGTAAGCCATATCCAATCTCAGATTTACATAAGCAATATTCATACGGATTCCAAAACCACTTCCCACGCCCATTTGGCTAATGAACTTTCTGAATTTGAACTGATCTCCAAATCCATTATCCTTGAGTCCCCAGATATTTCCGGCATCTGTAAAAATAGCGGTTTCAAACATATCGGTAAGCGGAACACGGTATTCTACACTGGTTGTAAGTTTCAAATTGTCCATCGCATAGGAACGCACTCGCTCATCCAGCTGCGAATCTGCGGGACCCAAACCGCCAAACGCCATCCAAGCTCGGATGTCGTACGCACCTCCGTTGAAATAGGATCTTACAAATGGCATCTCGCTGGAGTTTCCATAAGGAATTCCGATCCCCACAAATTGTCTGATTGCCAATGTATGCGGTTTTGCTCTGTCATTAAAAAATGTAAAATATTTTCTAAAATCCAAATCAAATTTGATAAACTGAGAAAACGGAATTTTGAAGATGGTTTTCGTATTTCCATAAACAAGGTAATTCTCTTCTTTTTTAGTTATTAAATTCAAAAAATTACCTGCCAATTCTACTTTTCCGATGAAGGAAAACGGATTCACATACTCCTTCTT